>NZ_JALIHH010000008.1:0-143925 GCF_022869435.1 Aeromonas sp. LsrichE-8G | reverse complement strand
AAGTCATCAATAACATTCATGCCGATCATGGTTTCCCATAGAGGAAAAAAGTGATCGGCCTGGGATGTTATTGGGCGATCGGCATGGATGTTATTGAGTGATCGGCATGAATGTTATTGAGCGATCGCCATGCGTGGGAATACGCATTTGGCGAACTCTTGGTCGGCGGCGCCGTGCCAACCCACTACCGTCAGCTGTTTGCCTCGGTGCAATCCTTTCATAACCAGCTGGCTAATTTACGTCTTAGCCAAGACTATTTCGATTACATCGTCATTGATGAGGTTCACCATATTGCGGCGGCCAGTTATCGCGGTCTGCTCGCCGCCTTTGAACCTCAGATTCTGTTGGGATTAACCGCAACGCCAGAGCGCCATGATGGCGGTGATATTCTTGCCGACTTTTGTGGTGTCATCGCAGCAGAAATCCGCTTGCCCGAGGCCATCAATCGTCGCCATCTCTGTCCATTCCAATATTTTGGTATCGATGATGATACTGACTTGCGCCAAGTGACTTGGAAAAATGGCCGTTATGACATCACTGAGCTCACCAATATCTATACCTACAATCAGCAGCGGGTACAGAAGATAGTCCAGAGCCTCAATGAGATCGTCACCGATATTACCAAGATCAAAGCACTGGCATTTTGTGTGAGCCGTGAACATGCCGACTTTATGTGCAAGGCATTTTTATGGAAGGGCATCAAGGCTGACATCCTCACCAGCGATAACCGAGACGAGCGGCATCGTAAGCAACAAGATTTGCGTACCGGCGTTATCAATATTCTCTGCGTGGTGGACATCTTCAACGAAGGGGTTGATATCCCGGAAGTCGATACCTTGCTGTTTTTACGACCAACGGAAAGCCTCACCATCTTCTTGCAGCAATTGGGGCGCGGACTGCGACTGGCGAGCGATAAAGAGTGCTGCACCGTATTGGACTTTGTTGGGAATGCCCGTGCGGAGTATGACTTTGCCCAGAAATTCCGGGCACTGGTGGGTAAAACCAATAAAGCGATTAGCCACGAGATCAAACAGGGCTTCCCTCACGCCCCCTTGGGCTGCCGTATCGAGCTCTCAAAACAGACCCAAGAGTTAATTCTGAGCAATATCAAAAAGGCGACTCTCAATACATCGCGCCTCATGGGCCTGATCCGCCGTTTCTCACAGGATTGCGATTTACCGCTGACACTGGCGAATTTTCTGAAGTTCTACCCTCATATCAGCCTTGAGGAGATCTACAAGCGCGGCAATTGGAGCGCCTTGGTCAAACAGGCCCACAACCATACCGTTTCTGAAATGAGCGATGAGAAGCTGTCGACCCTCTACACCCGGGCCATCAAAACCCGGCTATTGGGCTGCGATGCGCTCCATTACTTGAACTTCTTACAAACCTTGGTGGAAAGCGCCTTTACCTTAACGGCTGAGCACGATGAGCTGATGGCCTTGATGTGCCATTACGACTTCTGGCAACAAAGCGGCCCCAACGCAGGCTTTAGCTCCTTGGCGCACAGCCTGAAACAACTCAATCAACCAGAGTTAAGGGCCGAGCTGGCAGATCTGTTGCCCATGCTGATCAACCGGGTGCAGCACGAACAAAGAGCCATGCCAGATCTTCCCGGCAATCCACTACAACTGCATGCTCGCTATGCCAGAGAGCAGGTGCTGGTTGGCTTTGGCGCGACCACCTTCGCGCAGCAACCCACGGCTCGCGAAGGGGTGTATGTCATCGCAGAGCACAATATCGAGTTGCTGTTCGTGACCTTGAACAAAACGGAGCAGCACTTCTCCCCCACCACCCGTTATCACGACTACGCCATTAATGAGTCACTGTTCCATTGGCAGAGCCAAAACAGCGCTCGCCCAGAGCGAGGCAAGGGGCTGAGTTACATAAACCACAGGGCAGAGGGTAAGCGCGTGTTTCTGTTCGTTCGTGAGCAGAGCAAAGATGAATTTGGCCGCACCCTTGGCTTTGTGAACTTTGGTGAGGTGGAGTACATCTCCCACAGCGGTAGCCAACCGATGAACATTAAATGGCGTCTCACTACTCCGATGCCGCCTTTTATGTGGAAAGAAGCGGCCAAATTGGCAGTTGGCTGAGCGACCCATCACAACAAGGCCCACCCACGGCGGGCCGCCTTCGTGTGGTCAGCAGGCAATCCGCTCTATGCGACCACCACTGAGTTTGAAGAAGGCATCCTGTGGCAGCTCCTGCAGCCAGGTGGTGGTGTAGTCCAGATCCACATAGGCGCCGCGCAGCATGGCGCCAAAGAGACCGTGAGAAACCACGATGGCCTGCTCGGCAATCTGCTCGTCCTCAAGCCATTGCCGGGCCCGGCGCTGAATGCTCTCAAAACTCTCGCCATGGGGGGCCCGCAGATACCAGTCCGGCTCCTCCAGATCCAGCTCGGGGTGGGCCGCCAGCAGCTCGGGCACCCGGCGACCCTCCCACTCCCCCATCCCCAGCTCCACCAGCCGCTCGTCCCAGATGATGCGCTCCTGGTCCAAGCCAAGCTGCTGACACACCCGCTCCGCCGTCTGCCGTGCCCGGCCGAGGGGGCTGGCGTAGATCGTCCAGTCGGTGGGCTCGGCCAGGAGCTTGGCCAGACGGGCCCCCATGGCGAGGGCCTGGGCTTCTCCCCTGGGGGTCAACTCGGAGTTGCAACGCCCCTGCAACCGCAATTCGGCGTTGTAACGGGTCTGGCCATGGCGCAGCAAATAGAGGGTTCGAGACATGGTTTCTCCAGCAGAGTCAACGAGATAAGAAAACAGGGGGAAGATGATAACAGATGTACCGGGTCAACCAAGACCCGGAGGATGCAGGCTTGTGCTGACTCCTTGAGCGCATGGCCTGCGGCTATCGTGATAAGGACGACAGGGGCTGCGCGCCTTTATCGCACAGGCGCCTTGTGCGCTTACCACACGCCTTCGCCACGGGCCCGCCAGCGCCGTGGCAAGCGCCCCATGCTCCCCTATCTTGTTGTTCAGACGGAATAAAATGGGGATGTGCCGGTTTATCGGTCACAGGATGGCGGCCAAAGCCAGAAAAGACAGAGTTTTTGCTCTGATCCGGGGGCCATTTTGGTACGTATCTCTGGCTCACGACAGGGACGCCTGGTGTACAATCTGCCACCCGATTTCCCCTGACCCGGCCCAGGCTCAGGCCCTGATGTACCCCAGAGTAAATGAACGTGACCCCAACCCACCCCATGCTCGACAGTTATTACAGCCAGGATCTGGTGTTCTTCTCCATCCTGGTGGCGGTGCTCGCCTCCTATACGGCGCTGACCATGACCAGCCGGGTGAGCCAGAGCCGGGGACGGGCCGCCGTGCTCTGGCTCGCGGGGGGAGCCTTCGCCATGGGGCTCGGCATCTGGTCCATGCATTTTATCGGCATGCTCGCCTTCAACCTGCCCATCGCGCTGGGATACGATCTGACCCTCACCGGTCTCTCCCTGGTGGCAGCCATCGGCTCCTCGGCCTTTGCGCTCTGGCTGGTGAGTCGTCCCCAGCTCCCCTGGCACCAGATCCTGTTCGGGGCCGTGCTGATGGGGGCCGGCATTGCCACCATGCACTACATCGGCATGGCGGCCATGAAGATAGCGCCTGGCATCCACTACCTGCCTGGGCTCTTCATCCTCTCCATCCTCATCGCGGTATTCGCCTCGGGTGCCGCGCTCTGGATAGCGTTTCGCCTGCGCAACAGCTCGCCCCGCGCCTTCTTCAGCAAGGCCCTCGCCTCCCTGGTGATGGGGGCCGCCATCATGGGCATGCACTACACCGGCATGGCGGCGGCCCAGTTCCCCGCAGAGAGCCTGTGCGGGGCCCTCTACACCGGTCTCAATACCCAGTGGCTGGCAACCGTGGTCATCATAGTGACCCTGGCGGTGTTCGCCATCGCCTTCGTGCTCTCCATGCTGGATGCCCACGCCGCCAGGCTCTCCACCTCCCTGCATCAGGCCCACGACGAGCTGCTCAAGCTGGCGCTCCATGACAGCCTGACCCGGCTGCCGAACCGGCTGCTGTTTGCCGACCGGCTGGAGCAGCGCATCCAGGAGTGTCAGCACAGCCAGCGCAGCTTCTCCCTGCTGTTTCTCGATCTCGACGGCTTCAAGATCATCAACGATGCCCACGGCCACCACACCGGGGATCTGCTGCTGGCCGAGGTGGCCCAGCGCATCACCAGCCTGCTCGGTGCCAGCGACACCGCCTCGCGCTTTGGCGGGGACGAGTTCGTGCTGGCACTAGCGCCGGGGGATGTGAGCCAGACCACGGCCTTTGCCGAGCGGCTGCTGGCCACCCTGGCCCAGCCCTATGAGTGGGTGCACCACAGCCTGCACATCACCGCCAGCATCGGCATTGCCGTCTATCCCCAGGATGGCACCAGCCTGCACGAGCTGACCCTCAACGCCGATGCCGCCATGTATTACGCCAAGGAGCAGGGGCGCAACGACTACTACTACTTCGACAGCGCCATGAACGCCAACGCCCACCAGCAGTTCCTGCTGCACAAGGAGCTGCAACACGCCCTGGAGCGGGGGGAGCTGGCCCTGCACTACCAGCCCAAATACTGTGCCCGCAGCGGCCAGGTGGTCGGCGCCGAGGCCCTGCTGCGCTGGCAGCACCCGGAGCATGGTGCCGTCTCGCCGGCCAGCTTCCTGCCGCTGGCGGAGAAGAGCCGGCTCATCATCCCCATCGGCAACTGGGTCATCGACGAGGCGTGCCGCCAGATGAGCGCCTGGCGGGCGGCGGGTCATCACGACTGGAGCGTGGCGGTCAATCTCTCCACCATCCAGCTCGCCAGCCCCGGGTTGCTGGAGGAGGTGCAGGGCGCTCTCGCCCGCCATCGGCTCGAGGCCCGTCACCTGACCCTGGAGATCACCGAATCCACCGCCATGCAGAAGGCCGAGGAGAGCCTCGCCATCCTCAACCGCCTGGCCGAGCTCGGCCTTGGCATCTCCATCGACGACTTCGGCACCGGCTACTCCAGCCTGCTCTACCTCAAGCGCTTCCCCGCCAACGAGCTCAAGATTGACCGGGGCTTTGTCACCACCCTGGAGCGGGGCGGCGACGATGCCACCATCATCGCCGCCATCATCGCCCTGGGTCAGGCCCTGGAGATGCGCATCGTGGCAGAGGGGGTGGAAACCCCGGAGCAGCGCGACCTGCTGACCGAGCTGGGCTGCGACACCTTGCAGGGCTACCTGCTCGGGCGCCCCATGACCGGGGAGCAACTGCTTGTCCACTGCGCTCCCGAGACTCCCCAACGGGTGCTGGAAGGTGTGCTTGCCTGACAAGCAGGTGAGCCGCAGCGCCCATGTCGCCAGGGTCATCACCAGCCCGATTGCGTCCCTTCACGACTCAAGGTAGTCTGCTGCAAGACTCGAATGCTCCTTTATCTTGCCGGGCGCATCGAGCGCCCCCATGGCAGATCACCCGTTCAGAGGAGCCACATCCATGGCCAGATACCAGTTCTTCAGCGTCCCCGCCTCCCGCCGTCAGCAATATACCTATGTCGACATGGCCTCCCCCACCTTCCTCACGGAGAAGGAGGCGCTGCTGACACAAGGGTTCGAGGTGGAAGAGGATTTCATCGACGCGGCCACTCCCCGCGAGGCGGTGGAGAAGTACAGATCCGGCTTTCTCTACGTGGCGGACGAGATAGGCAAGTCAGACGAGGCCTATGCGGCGGCAACGGCCTTGCTGGAGATGGGCAAGAAGATCCTGGGCCGCAAGGCGGGCTGAGCAAGGCGGGCCGCCGGGACGATACCCCGATGGCCCGCAGGCAGTCAGCGTTGGGGGTGCTGGCGGAGCATCTCCACCAGCTCCTCTTCACTGCCGGGTTCATGGGCAAGCTGCAGGCTGGGGGCGGCGCCCCCCATCAGCATATAAACGTGAGTGCTGCAGTGATCGTAGTGATACCACTTACCGTCGATACAGACGTCGGTATAGCATCTCGGGTCCCTCTTGAGTTCCATACGCACATCCTTATGTGTCATTCACCAACATCACCCTTGACCGTAAAATAAGCGGCCCGAGTCCCCCTTGACCTGGATCAAGGGAGGTGACAGGTAGAAGCGGGCAGTGGCCGGATCTGGCCGGGGCCGGATGCCGCCAGCCAGGGTGACAGAGCCCGCCAACCGGCCCCAGCCAGGCAACAGCACAACAAAAACGGCGCCCGAAGGCGCCGTTTTTCATGTCCGTCATTTGACCGACGGGGAACAAGCCGCTGGCTTATTCGTCTTCCAGGTAGGCATAGCCTTGCAGACCCAGCTCCAGCTCGTCGAGCAGGGCCTTGCGGGTCTCGTCGTCCAGCGCCGGGTGGGAGACGATGCGCTGGTAGTTCTCGCGGATCACGGACGGGTCGATGTTGACGTAACGCAGCAGCTGGTCGACGGTGTCGCCACGCACCACGTTGCGGATGTCCATCTTGCCTTCTTCATCCAGCCACACTTCCGCGCAGTGGGTGTCACCGAACAGGTTGTGCAGATCCCCCAGGATCTCCTGATAGGCACCCACCAGGAAGAAGCCAACATGGCACTCTTCGTGCTCACCGTAGACCGGCATCGGCAGGGTGCTCTCTACCCCCAGACCGTCGACGTAGTGCTCCACCTGACCGTCGGAGTCGCAGGTGATGTCCATCAGGATGCCGCGGCGGGTGAGCGGACGCTCGAGGCCGGAGAGCGGCATCACCGGGAACACCTGACCGATACCCCAGGCATCCGGCAGGGACTGGAACAGGGAGAAGTTGGCAAAGCACTTGTCCGCCAGTTTCTCGGAGAGCTCGTCGGCCAGGGCGCGGTGGTTGCGGTTGACTGGGTTCAGCAGCTCCTTGAGCGCCAGACAGGTGTTCTGGTGCAGCATCTCGGCCCAGGCGCGCTGCTCCAGGTTCAAGAGGCCCATGGTGTACTGGGCGTTGACGTCACCGAGATCCGCCACGGAGTCGTGGAAGATCTCCAGCAGGGAGGGATCTTCCCCGCGCAGGTCCAGCCAGCCTTTCCACATGTTCTGCAAGATGGTGGGCGCGTCTTCGTCCGGGGCGCTGATGTCGTTCACCTCCACCCCTTCGGCACCAATGATGTTGGTGACCAGCACGGCGTGGTGCGCAGTCAGGGCACGGCCGGACTCGCTGATGATGGTCGGGTGCGGCAGGTCGAACTCGCGGCACACATCGCCGATGCCCCAGACCACGTTGTTGGCGTACTCGGAGAGGCTGTAGTTCGCGGAGCAGTGGCTCTGGGAACGGGTGCCCTCGTAGTCCACACCCAGGCCGCCGCCCACGTCCACCACCTCGACCTTGGCGCCAAGACGGCACAGCTCGGCGTAGAAGCGGCCGCACTCGCGGATGCCGCCCTGGATGTCGCGGATGTTGGCGATCTGGGAGCCCAGGTGGAAGTGCAGCAGTTGCAGGCAGTCCAGCTTGCCGAGGCTGCGCAGACGCTCCACCAGCGCCAGGATCTGGGAGGCGGAGAGACCGAACTTGGACATGGAACCGCCGCTCGATTCCCACATGCCGGAGCCGGTGGACGCCAGACGGGCGCGCACCCCGATGTTGGGCTTGATGTTGAGACGAGCTGACTCGTCGAGCACCATTTCCAGCTCGGAGGGCTTCTCCACCACGATGTAGACCTTGTGGCCCATCAGGTTGCCCAGGAGGGCGTGGCGGATGTATTCGCGGTCCTTGTAACCGTTGCAGACGATCACGGACCCTTGCTCATGATGATGGGACAGCACGGCCAGCAACTCGGGCTTGGAGCCCGCTTCCAGGCCAAGCCGGGGCTTGTCGCTGTAGGACTGACTGATGGTCTCGATGACGCGGCGCTGCTGGTTTACCTTGATCGGGTAAACGCACAGGTAATCCCCTTCATAGCCTGACTTTTCGATGGCCTGACCGAAGGCGTTGAACAGCGCATCGACCCGGCTCTTGAGGATGTCGGGGAAACGCAGCAACACCGGCGTGGTCAGCCCGGACTGGCGCAGTTGCTCGATGGCCTCGGACAGCACGATCTGAGCCTCGGGGCGAGACTTGTCGGGAGAGACGGTCACATGACCGGCGTCATTGATATTGAAAAAACCCGCACCCCAGTAGGGAACGTTGTAGACCTTCAAGGAGTCCTTGCTGGACCAGTTAGTCATGGGCTATGCCTCGCAAATGAGCGGCCGTGGGCCGCCTTCGTTACCCTCAATCACATCCAGACCATTGATTGCAAAATGCGGCAAGCCAGAGCGGCCTGCTGACGTTGGACCCGCAACGGAGCATGCTCCGCCACATCCTGTTCATTGCACATCGCGGCAAGCCAAGGCTGCCTGGTGGATCTTGGGAAGTAACGAGTCTTGATGTGGGGCTGGTGGCTTTACATCAAGCTCAACGGTATGCGGTAACACCTTGCCGGCGTACCGCGGTACTTTGATGACAATCGGCATCAGCCACGCCGTTTGTTCATCATTCGGCAGCTATCCCGACGGACAGGAGAGGGTTTCAAGGAAGAGAAGGGAAGACGTCAGCACGCATCGTGTTGATGGACGACAACCACTACGACCCGCTCAACGCCAGTGACCGCCCATGACAAGGGAGATGATGAGCCCGAAGCCCACTCGGTCAGCTGAAAGATGAGAGTCCGTTGTTCTCCCTGATACCGGAGCCTAACCGGTATTAAAGAAACCATTCCCCAGCAGTGTCTGTCGTTTCTGCGTGCCTCGCCCTATAGGCGTCATGATCCTGCGGGTCTGGCGGACACGGCCTGCGCAGGGTTGCCCTTGGATCGGCGCGGAGTGTACACACTTACCGCAGCCAGTGACAATAAAAAATCGTGTTAAAAAACGGGTTTTCATCGGGGGGCAAAATCTCGCTGCCAGCAAGGCGGGCTCTGGGATGGCGGGGGATGGGAGTGCGTGGGCGAGGCGATGAAAATAACCAACACATCACGCTTTTTGGATCACCCCTTGCCAGCGCTGGGCCGAGGGGAAATTCAGCTTTTTCGCAATTGCTTAACCAGTTTTCATTTTGGAATTTTTATGCAAACTGCCGCGCTATGATCCCCGCCCCTCCCCCTCGATGGCCCTCCTCTCCCCCACAAAGTCATCAAAAACTGCGCTGACGCAATAAGCGGCGCCGCCGTCTTGGCCACAATGACTCCTCTTTCGTGACACGAGGCTTGCCCATGAACACCCTGCTTTCGCGCTTTCTCCACTACCTCACCTTTCATACCCGTTCCGATGCGACCAATCCTGACTGCCCCAGCAGCGAGGGACAGCGCCTCTTCGCCCGGGCCCTGTGCGACGAAATGACGCAGATGGGGCTAAGCCAGGTCACCCTGGACGAGCATGGCTACCTCACCGCCTGCCTGCCGGGCAACCAGCCGGATGCCCCCGCCATCGGGCTCATCGCCCACATGGACACCGCCGATTACGAGGCCGAGTGCGTCGTTCCCCAGATAGTCGAGAACTATCAGGGGGGCGATATCTGCCTTGGCAAGGGGGACGAGGTGCTGGCCATCCGCCAGTACCGCTTCCTGAAAAACTACCTGGGGCAGGATCTCATCACCACCGACGGCACCACCCTGCTGGGGGCCGACGACAAGGCGGGCATCGCCGAGATCCTCACCGCCGTGGAATACCTGCAGGCTCACCCCGAGATCCCCCGTGGCGATGTCTGGGTCGGCTTTACCCCGGACGAGGAGATAGGGCGCGGTGCCGACCGCTTCCCGCTGGAGCGCTTCCCGGCCAAGTGGGCCTACACGGTGGATGGCGGCGAGCTCGGCGAGCTCGAATGCGAGAACTTCAACGCCGCCAGCGCCACGGTGCGCATCACAGGCAACAACGTCCACCCCGGCACCGCCAAGGGCAGCATGATCAACAGCCAGACCCTGGCCGCCCGCTTCCATGCCGCCATGCCCGCCGAGCAGACCCCGGAGTGCACCCAGGGGTATGAGGGCTTCTTCCACCTGGCCCGGATGGAAGGTACGGTGGAGGAGACCACCCTGCACTACCTCATCCGCGACTTCGACGATGACTGCTTCGCCGCCCGCAAGGCCCAGCTCAAGGAGCGGGTCGCCTCCCTGCAGCTGGACGCTCCCAGGGCGCGCATCACCCTGGAGATAGCGGACAACTACCGCAACATGCGCAGCCAGATAGCGCCCCATCCCCACATCGTCGAGCTGGCCAAAGCCGCCATGGAGGCCGCCGACGTGGTGCCCAAGATCAAACCCATTCGCGGCGGCACCGACGGCGCCCGGCTCTCCTTCATGGGGCTGCCCTGCCCGAACCTGTTCACCGGCGGCCACAACTTCCACGGCAAGCACGAGTTCATCCCCCTGCAATCCATGGAAAAAGCGGTCGCCACCCTGGTGGCGCTGGTGCGCCTCACCTCTGCCTGGCGGGCTGAGTAAGGGGGCAAGGACGGGGTTCGCCCCGTCATCAAACCGTCACCCAACCGACACACGAAAGGCACGCAGGGGCGTCAAGCTGGGGCAAAGTTCAGCGGAGCCTTGCCCATGTTCGACGTCGATACCCTGCTGGGGCAGCACCTGCCCCACCTCGCCAGCCAGCCCCTCCTCCGTCCCCTGATGAGGCAGGGGCTGAGCTGGTTGCTGCACGAGGAGGCCTTCACCCGCTTTGCCATGCGCCATCCCCACCTGCGCGGTCTGGACTTCGTCGAGCAGGCCCTCACCGAGCTCCACTTCGACTACCGGGTGAGCGAGGCCGAGCTCGAGCACATTCCCGCCAGCGGCCGGGTCATTCTTGTCGCCAACCACCCCATCGGCTCCCTGGACGGACTGGCCCTGCTGCGCCTCATCGGGCGCATCCGCCCCGACGTCAAGATAGTGGCCAACCAGGTGCTGGCCCAGCTCGCGCCGCTGCGCCCTTTGCTGCTGCCGGTGGACAACCTGGGGGGCAAGACCAACAGGCAGGCCATCCTCGCCATGAATGAACACCTCGTCGCCGACGGGGCCCTGGTTATCTTCCCCGCAGGCGAGGTCTCCCGCCTCGGCCCCAAGGGGGTGAAGGATGGCCCCTGGCAGGCCGGCTTCATCAAGCTGGCCCAGCGCAGCCGAACGCCCCTGGTGCCCATTCACCTGGGAGGGCGCAACAGCCTCTGGTTCTATCTCGCCTCCTGGCTCAACAAGCCCGCCTCCGCCCTGCTGCTGGTACGCCAACTGTTTCGCCAGCAGGGGCAGACGCTGCCGGTGACCATAGGGGCGCGCATTCCCCTCGCCAGTTTTCAGGAGCTGCCGGCCAAGACGGCGGCCCGGCTGGTGCGCGGCCACCTCTACCGAATCGCTCGGGGCAAGGCGGGACGGTTGCAGACCGAGGCCCCCATCGCCCTGCCGGAGGATCGCCGCCTGCTGAAACAGGCCATCGACGGGTGCGAGCTGCTCGGCCAGACCCCGGACGGCCAGCGCATCCTGCTCTATCGCCGCCACGAGCAGAGCCACTCGGTGATCCTGCGTGAGCTGGGGCGCCTGCGGGAGATTGCCTTTCGGGCGGTGGGGGAAGGCTCGGGCAAGCGGCGGGATCTCGATGCCTTCGACGATGACTATCACCATCTCATCCTCTGGGATCCCGCCCGCCTCGACATCATCGGCGCTTACCGTTTCGCCCCGGTGGCCGAACGGCTGGCCAGCAAGGGACTGGATGGCCTCTACAGCCACACCCTGTTCGGCTTCGAAGAGAAGCTGCTGCCCCGGCTGGAACAGGCCATCGAGCTTGGCCGCAGCTTCATCCAGCCCGCCTACTGGGGCAAGCGGGGGCTCGATTACCTCTGGTTCGGCATCGGGGCCTATCTGGCCCGCTATCCCCAATACCGCTACCTGTTCGGGCCCGTCACCCTCTCCGGCAGCCTGCCGCCGGCGGCCAAGGATCTGCTGGTGAGCTTCTATCGCCAGCACTTCGCCCCCACCCTTGCCCTCGCCCCTTCCCGCCGCCCCTATCCCGCCACGCCGACGCTGTTCGAGGGGCGCGATTACGGGGACGACCTCAAGGTGCTCAAGGCCGGGCTCGACAACCTGGGCTGCGCCATTCCCACCCTCTACAAGCAGTACGCCGAGCTGTGCGAGCCGGGGGGCGTGCAGTTCATGGACTTTGGCATCGACCCGGACTTCAACCACTGCATCGACGGCCTGGTGTGGGTGGACGTGAGCCGCATCAAGCCCCACAAGCGGGCCCGCTATATTGGCCTCCCCGCCGGGGAAGGGCTGGCCACATCTGGCGACCGTTGACCGGGGGCCGCAACGAAAGAGGGAGGCCTGCGCCTCCCTCTTTCACATCATGGGTGATGCAGCCTACTCGGCTGCGGGTTTGCGATCCGCATGGCCGAGATCCCGCTCCGGGGCGATGACATCCCGCACCCGCTGCTTGATCTCCTTGGCCTCGGGGAAGCCCTCGTCGGCCACCCTGTCCCACACCAGCACCCCGTCCACCAGGATGCGAAACTCCCCCTTGCTGGCGGGCACCAGGGCCACCTCGCCCAGTTCGCCGTCGAAGGTGGAGAGCAGCTCCTGGGCGAGCCAGGCGGCCCGCAGCATCCAGCGGCAGAGGGTGCAGTAACGGATTTCGATGCGCGGTTTCGCGAGGGGCAAATGGGTGTCTGTCATGGGGTGACTCCGTGAAAATCGGTCAACCAGTGGCGAGCGATGCGCTGCATGGTGGCCTGGGGCAGTTCGTGAAGGCCCGGGGTGGATGCCTGATGGGCCAGTTGATGCACCCCTTCGATGATCTCCGCCAGCACCAGGTAGACATATTCGCCGATGACGGCGCCGTGGACGAAATTGACCGCCTCCCCCCGGTTGAGCAAAAAGATGGTGCTGCCGTCCGGCCGGGTCAGGGCCAGCACATGGGGACACACCTCCTCGCTCGGCCAGGGCAGCTGGGCGAGGCTGAAGGCGAATTCGTCGTCGGCGGAGGTGACCGAGGCCAGCATGGCGCCGGGGCGCAGGGCCTGCATATCGGTGATGTCGAGGGAGCCGTTGCCGGTGGAGCAGATCACCAGCTCGGCGCGGCCCAGGGCCTCGGCCTTGTTCACCAGCTTGAAGCCGTGGGAGAGCGCCTCCACCTGGCGCAGGGCATCCGTCTCCACCAGCTCCAGATGCAGGTTGCGACAGCGCAGTTCCCGGGCGATGCTGCGCCCCACCTTGCCATAGCCGAACAGGGCGGCCTGGCAGACATTGAAGGTACGCCTCAGTGTACGCGCCAGGGACTCCGCGGAGTAGACCACGCTCAGGCCGATCTGGATATCTTCCGCCTGCTTGAGGGGGCTGCGGGCCACCGAGATGACGGGGGCCGCCAGGGACTCCTGTTCGTAGCGCTGATGGCCGTTCTCGGTCATCTCCACCACCCCGATGAAGCGGGCGCCAAAGTGCTCGGCCAGTACCGCCTGGCTCTTGGCAAAGTAGCCGCCGATGTCGAGGATGATGAGCCGCTCGTGAGACATCACCAGAGGGGCAATCTGGGCGATCACCTCACCGGGATCCGAGGTCCAGTGGCGATTGAGGGGCAGCACGGGGTAGTGCTGCTGGGCCCAGGCCAGCGTCGGCCCGTGCACGGACTTGGGTTTGGGCAGGATGGCGCCGACCCGGCCCACCCGATCGAGCACCTGGATGAAGTCGGGTCTGTCGGGAAGCAGGTGGGTCACCAGCAGGATGCAGAGATCCCCAAGACATCCCTGTTCGGTGAAATGGCGAAAAAACAGATGCTCAGATCCCTGACTGTGCAACTGTGGCCTCCTTAGCATGCCGCGGGAAAGCAGGCAAACAGAACCCGGCATAGCCGGGTTCTGTGTGTATCCAGATAATTGAAAATCCTTTTTATCCGAAAGCACCATGGGTCTCAATCTTTATCTGTCCAGACTTTGACAAGCCCATCAATTTCTAAGGTAATAGCCTGTTTTTCATGCAGAAATCAGTAAAGTGACGCCTCTGGCCATACCCACCACAGACTCACTCCGGCACCAACGGCCGCCACCAGGATCAAGACCCCCCAGCGAGAGAGTCCCGGGCGCCCGTGCAGGGCACGTTCCAGCAGCGGCAACAGCCAGACCGGCAGCAGCACCAGCAGGGGCACTTCCACGTACTGCCAGGCGAGCATCTGCACGAAGGCGAGTGAAAGCCCCAGGGCAGCCGGGGTCACCTTGACCCCTGCAAAGGCGCCGAGCAGGGCACGGAATCCGGCAAATGCGGCCAGGGCCCCCGTCAGCTGGGCGATGAGCAGGCTGCCATCGATGCCGATGACCAGCGCCAGCCAGATGAAGGCCAGGGCGAAGCCGAGCCCCTCCTCGCTGTCACCGCGCCAGCTCATCCAGCCAGACCAGAGGATGGCGGGCAACAGGGCCAGCCAGATCCCGGGCTCGCTCGCCAGCACGGAGGCCAGCCCCTGCCACCACACCAGGGCGCCCAGCCCCCCGAACAGCGCGAGGGCGATCCCCTTGTTGGTCCCCTGGGTCAGAGCGGGCACCAGCAGGGTCAGCGGCAGCCACTGCCACGCCTTGACCGGCAGGCCATAGGCACCGCCCAGCAGGCAGCCCACCAGCCAGATCCCCAGGGCGCCCCACAGATAGCCCAGCCGCGGCCAGCGCCACGACAGCAAAGCGGCCCCTAAAGGAGTCGCCAGGGTTTGAAGCAGGAGTGCTGCGCCCATTACTTGCGCACGCCTTCAACGAACAGGTTGATGGTCATCTCGTCAGGGATGTTCGGCACCATGTAGTTCACGCCAAAGTCGCTGCGCTTGATGGTGGTGGTGGCGTTGAAGCCGCTGCGGTAGCCGCCCCAGGGATCCTTGCCTTCCCCGATGTGGACCAGGTCGAAGGCCACGTCCTTGGAGACGCCGTGCAGGGTCAGGGTGCCCTTGAGCACGCCTTTGTCCTTGGTGCCTTCATAGCCGGTGCTGACGAAGGTCATCTTGGGGTACTGCTTCACGTCCAGGAAGTCGGGGCTGCGCAGGTGCTTGTCGCGGGCCTCGTGGTTGGAATCCACGCTGGCGGCATCGATTTCGAAGTTCGCCTTGGCCGCCGCCGGGTTGGCGTCGTCCATGCTGAAGGTGCCACTGAAGGTGTTGAACCGGCCGACCAGTTCGGAGAAGCCGAGGTGGCCCACCTTGAACTGGACTGTGGTGTGCGCTGCATCGACATCGTAATCGGCAGCCATCAGGGGAGCCGCCATAAACAGGCAAGAGGCCAGCAGAGCCTTGGTCATTTTCATTCCGATCGTTCCTTCATTGAGGGTTCACAACGGTGAACAAAATGCTAACCTCCTATCGAGAATAGATAATCATCGATTTATTAAAATAATTATCAACCGAGAGTGGAATATGGATCAGATAGCCGCCATGCGCACCTTCATCAAGGTGGTGGAGTGCCAGAGCTTCACCAAGGCCGCCCATCAGCTCGGGATCTCGGTCGCCATGACCTCCAAGCTGATGCAGCAGCTCGAGGAGTCCCTCTCCACCCGGCTGCTGTCGCGCACCACCCGCCAGGTCAATCCCACCGAGGCGGGCCAGTTCTACTACCAGCGCTCCCTGGCCCTGCTGGCGGAGCTGGAAGAGACCCACAGCCAGCTCACCCACAACAACCAGCAGCCCCAGGGCACCCTCAAGCTCTCGGTGCCCATGGATTTCGGCTACCTGCACCTCTCCCCCGCCCTGCCCCTGTTTCGCGAGCGCTACCCGGACTTGAAGCTCGAGATTGAGTACAGCGACCGGCGGGTGGCCCTGGTGGAGGAGGGGTTCGATCTGGCGCTGCGCATCGGCAACCTGCCGGACTCCTCCCTGGTGGCCAAGCCGCTCGCCATGATGAAGATGGTGGTGTGCGCCAGCCCCGACTACCTGGCCCGCCGGGGCAGGCCGAAGACCCCGGAGGATCTCAAGCAGCACGACTGCCTCATCTACACCCTGACCCAGCCGGACTGGGTCTTCAAACGGGATGGGGAGGAGCACAGCATCCGCCCCCAGGGGCCCCTTCGCGCCAACAACGGGGTGGCCCTGACCCGGGCCGCCTGCGACCACCAGGGCATCATCTTGCAGCCCACCTTCATCGTGGGGGATGCGCTGCGCTCGGGGGCGCTGGTCCCCTTGTTGCTGGAGTGGGAGAAGGGGCAGGTGGGGCTCTATGCCCTCTATCCGCACCGCCGTTTCGTGTCGGCCAAGGTGCGCTGCTTCATCGAATTCGTGCAGGAGCGCTACCTGGCGCCCCACTACTGGGACAGGGAGACCTGAGCCCGGGCTCAGGGGGTGGGCATCAGCTCGGCCACCAGCAGGTGATCCTGCTGGCTCATCTGCCAGCGTGGCAGACGCTGGCGCAAGGCGGCGAGCTCGGCCTCCCCCAGCGCATAGGGCAGGGTAACGTGCAGGCAGTGGCAATCCAGCATGGCCGCCAACTGCATCATCAGGGCGAGGTTCGCCTCGTCGCTCTTGTGCTTGTTGATGCGCTTGCCGAGCTCGTGGCGAAAGTGGGTCTCGGGATCCTGGGTCATCGCCTGCCAGCCGTAGCCAAAGAGCGGGATGAAGGCGCTGACGATGCCAAGGGCGGTGAGGGGCCGTTTGGGCGGGTGATAGAGGACGTTGAGATCCAGCAGGATGGGGCTTTGATGGGGCTCACGACTGCCGGATAAAATAGTATTGCTCATTGGATTACCCTGTTGATTCCTCTAGACTTCGCCGCATATTTGACCTGACATGCCAACGAGGTGCTGATGCTAAGCGATATCGAGATCTCCCGCCAGTCCCCCCGCCTGCCCATCGCCGAGGTGGCAGCACAGCTCGGCATAGCGGCCACCCATCTCCACCCCCACGGCCATTACAAGGGCAAACTCGACCTCGCGCTGCTCCATCACGCCCCCGCCCGTGAGCCCGGCAAGCTGGTGCTGGTGAGCGCCATCACGCCCACCCCCCTTGGGGAGGGCAAGACGGTCACCACGATCGGCCTCTCCATGGGGCTCAACCACATCGGCCAGCCCAGCATCGCCACCATTCGCCAACCGAGCCTCGGCCCCGTCTTCGGGGTCAAGGGGGGCGCCGCCGGGGGCGGCATGGCCCAGGTGGTGCCGATGGAGGAGATGAACCTGCACCTCACCGGGGATTTTCACGCCCTCACCGCCGCCCACAACCTGGCCTCTGCCGCCCTCGATGCCCGCCTGTTCCATGAACGCAAACTCGGTGACCAGTTCAGCGCCAGAACCGGTCTGGCGCGGCTCGATATCGACCCGGCCAACATCCTCTGGCCCCGCACCCTGGACATGAACGACCGGGCGCTTCGCCACCTCACCCTCGGCCAGGGCGATGCTGCCGATGGTGTCGAGCGCCCCGATCGCTTCGTCATCACCGCCGCCTCCGAGCTGATGGCCATTCTGGCCCTGGCCAGGGATCTCAAGGACTTGCGCGCGCGTATCGGCCGCATCCAGCTCGCCCTCGACCTGCGCGGCCAGCCCATCACCGCCGAGCAGCTGGAAGTGGCGGGGGCCATGACGGTGCTGCTCAAAGACGCCCTCAAGCCCACCCTGATGCAGACCACGGAGCAGACCCCTGTGCTGGTCCACGCCGGCCCCTTTGCCAACATCGCCCACGGCAACTCCTCCGTCATCGCCGATCGCATGGCGCTGGGTCTTGCCGACTACGTGGTGACCGAGGCGGGTTTTGGCTCCGACATGGGGCTGGAGAAGTTCTTCAACATCAAGTATCGCCAATCCGGCCTTCCCCCCGCCTGCGTGGTGCTGGTGGCCACGGTGCGCGGCCTCAAAGCCAACAGCGGCCTGCTCGACATCCGGCCGGGCCAGCCGCTGCCGGCCAGCCTGCAAGGGGAAGATCTGCCCACCCTGACAGCGGGGTGCGCCAACCTCGCCTGGCATATTCACAACGCCCGCCGTTACGGGGTGCCCGTGGTGGTCGCCATTAACCGCTTCCCCACCGACAGCGACGCCGAGCTGGCCCTGCTGGAGGCGGCGGCGCGCCAGGCCGGTGCCTGTGGGGTCGCCCTCTCCCGGGCCTTCACTGACGGTGGCGCGGGCGCGGCGGATCTGGCTCACGCCGTGGTGGCGGCCTGCAAGCAGCCCAGTGAGGTCAGGCTGCTCTACCCCGATGAGATGAGCCTTGCCGCCAAGCTCGCCACCCTGGTGGAGTGCGGCTATGGCGGCCGGGGTGTCACCCTCTCGGACAAGGCGCGCCAGCAACTGGCCAGACTCTCGGCAGAGGGTCAGGATCACCTGCCCGTCTGCATGGCCAAGACGCCGCTCTCCCTGAGCCATGACCCCGCCAGGAAGGGCGTGCCGACGGACTTCGAGGTGCCCATCGAGGAGGTGAAACTCTGCGCGGGGGCAGGCTTCGTCTATGCCCTGGCAGGCCCCATCATGACCATGCCGGGCCTGGGCAGTCTGCCGGCCTATCGCCATATCGACATCGACGATGACGGGGAGATTGTCGGCCTGAGCTGACGCGCAGGCTGGCAGCCTGCCCTCCCTGAGCGCCTATGGACATCGACGACGATGGTGAGATAGTCGGGTTGCGCTACATGATCGGATAAGCAGTCTGCCGTCGGCCGATTACGCGGCGCTAATCGGCCCTGACATCAACAGACCCGCCATAAACAACAAGGCCCCGCCGATTGGCGGGGCCTTCTGCGCTGTGCCGGGTGGCAGCAAGACTCAGAGGGTGAAACGCTGGGTCATATGGTGCAGGGTATTGGCCAGCTTGCTCAGCTCGACACAGGCCTGGGCGGTCTGCTGCGCCCCCTGGGCATTCTCGTCGGCGGCGGTGTGGATCTTGACGATGCTGCGATTGAGCTCCTCGGTGACCGCGTTCTGCTGCTCGGTGGCGGTGGCGATCAGGGTGTTCATGTCGGTGATCTGGGTGACGGCACCGTTGATGCTGTCGATGCTGCTCCCCGCCTCCCGCGCCAGCTCCACGCTCTCCTGCATCTGCTGACGGCTCAGCTGCATGGCGCTGCCCGCCTCGGCGGTGCGCTCCTGAAGCACCTCGATCATCTTGCTGATCTCGGCGGTGGATGCCTGGGTACGCTGGGCCAGACTGCGCACCTCGTCTGCCACCACCGCAAAGCCACGCCCCTGCTCGCCGGCCCGGGCCGCTTCGATGGCCGCGTTGAGGGCCAGCAGGTTGGTCTGCTCGGCGATGCCGCGAATCACGTCCAGCACCATGCTGATGCTGGCGCTGTCGGTCTCAAGTTGCTGCACCACGCTCCCGGCCTGCTCTATCTGGCGGGAAACCTGCTCTATGCTGCCGATGGCGCTGCGCACCACCTGGTTGCCCTGGGTGGAGGTGCGGGAAGCCTGCTTGGCCGCCCCCATGGCGTCCGTGGTGTTGCGAGCCACCTCATTGACGGTGGACTGCATCTCGTTCATGGCGGTGGCGACCTGAGAGACCTCTCCCTGCTGGCTTGCCATGCCTTTGGCGGACTGCTCGGAGATGGCGCTCACCTCCTCTACCGCGCTGCTGAGCTGACTCACCGAACCGGAGATTTCACTCACCAGCTCCGCCAGAGCCCCCTGCATCCGGTCGATGGCCGACCCCAGCTGGCCCAGCTCATCGCGGTTGAAGCGGTTGCCGCGGATCCACTCCTGCAGCTCGCCCCGACCGAGATCGCCGCTCGCAATGCGCTGGGCCTGACGGGCCAGCATGATGAGCGGGTCACGGATCTGGCGGGTCAGCACCACGGAGAGGGCGACAACCAGGGCCAGGCCGATCACCAGGGCCAGGGTCACACTCAGCTTGGCGCTGTCAAAGGCGGCGATCACCTCGGCGCGGGAGCCCACGGAGTAGCCGTGGTTGATGCGGATGAGATCCCCCACCGACTTGCTCAGGGTGGTGTAGAGGGTGACCCCCTCCCCCATGAAGAGGTGCTGGGCTTCGGCCATCTGTCCCGAGTCCTGCATCTGCCGGATGCGCTGGTGCAGGGCGACATATCGCTCCCAGTCCGCCTTGACGATGTCAAAGGCGCGGCGCTCCTCCCGATCCTCCGCCCAGATGGTGCCATCGTGGGCCACTATCTGGCGCGCAGCCTCTTGCAGGCTCTTCTCGCTCTCGTTGCGATAGCGGGCCTTCTGCTGGGCATCGTCCGCCACCAGGAAGACATCCAGTTCGTAGCGGCGCAGGGCATTGATGGTCTCGCCGAGGGTGCTGGTGCGCACGACGGCGGGCAGGATACTGTCGGTAAAGCCGATGGCGGCGCGGTTCATCTTGCTGAATTCAAACAGCGAGAAGCCGCCGATAAAGGCCATCATCAGGCCGAGTACGGCAAAGCCGGCGGTAAGTTTTTTGCCTATCGTCATGGTGTTCATGGCATGTCCTGCATGGGGAAAACAAGTGGCATTGCTGGGCGCAGGCCTGGCCTGCGCCTTCACTACCCTCCTTGGCAGCACATCTCGTCCCTGTTGGCGCGCACAAGGGCGGGCCCGGGGGTGCCGGCGTCAACCAGACCGTCCGACAACACACAGAGCCATAGCGACCGGCACGGTCACAACTTTAGGTATTTTTCAAAAAAAGTGAGGGAAAGGAGACGGGGCCTGTCGGCGACAGGCCCCGGGAGCACTACCCTTTCAGACCACCGAGGAACTCGGCGCGGGTGTCGGGCTGGGTCTTGAAGACGCCGCCCAGGGAGGTGGTGGTGGTGTAGGAGGTGGAGTCCATCACGCCACGGGCCTTCACGCAGAAGTGGGTCGCCTTGATGCTGATGGCCACGTCCCTGGTGCCAAGCAGGGTCTGCAACGCCAGCAGGATCTGCTGGGTCAGCCGCTCCTGTACCTGAGGACGACGGGCGAAGAACTGCACGATGCGGTTGATCTTCGACAGGCCAATCACCTTGCCGCGGGGAATGTAGGCCACGTGGGCAAAGCCATCTATGGTGACGAAGTGGTGCTCGCAGGTGCTGGTGAGGCTGATGTCCCGCACCATGATCATCTCGTCCACCTTCATTTTGTTCTCGATCACCGTCACCTTGGGGAAGGTGGCATAGTCGAGGCCGGAGAAGATCTCGTTCACGTACATCTTGGCAATGCGGTGCGGGGTCTCGGCCAGACTGTCGTCGGCCAGATCCAGTCCCAGCGTCTCCATGATGGCGCGCATATGACCTTCGATTTTTTCCTTTTTCTGCTGGCCGCTCAATTCATTGGCCACCAGAGGTGTCTCAAGGCCCTCGGCCTCGAGCGCCGCCCTGACCAACAGGGCTTCCTGGCTTAAGCTCGTCATCGTGTTTCTCTCCCACGCTCAGGGACTGTGCTGGCCTGCGGCATGGTGCCGCGGCGCAATCTTACAGGGCGATTATTGTCATAATTCTGTCTAACTCAAGCCCGGTGCCCGACTTTATGCCAAACCACCCCGTTTTGTCCGCACCGGCCTGCCCATTCGGGGGCAAGGCGCACGGCCGTGCCGCCTCTTCCCCACCTGCCATCCCGCGCAAGCCTCGCCCTGGTTACCCATCAGGAGGTAATTCAACGGGATAGCGCCCCATAATCCGATCACTCCGGGGCATCTGCCCCCCATTACCGCACCTTCGGCCTGCCCATCGGAGCGGATTTTTGGGATAATCCGCCCCCTACACACCAGAGAGGTCATGATGATGGGATTCGATACCGGTGCACTCCTCCCCTTGGACAAGGCCCTGCAAGGGATGCTGGAACAACTCACCTGCTGCTGCGAGACGGAGCGGTTGCCCCTGCCCCAGGCGCTGGATCGGATCCTGGCCGAGGAGATAAGCTCCCCCCTCTTCGTCCCCCCCTTCGACAACGCCGCCATGGACGGCTATGCCGTGCGCCTGGCGGATCTCGCCGCCGGGATGCCGCTCCCCGTGGCGGGCAAGGCCTTTGCGGGCCAGCCCTATGAGGGGGAGTGGCCCGCCGGCCACTGCATCCGCATCATGACCGGGGCCCCTGTGCCCCCGGGTGCAGACGCTGTGGTGATGCAGGAAGAAACGCAAGCCGGCGACAACGGGATCACTTTCCTGACCGCGCCCACGCCTGGCCAGAACATCCGTCGCCGCGGCGAGGATCTGGCGCAGGGCGCCCGGGTGCTCGAAAGCGGCCTTCGCCTGAGCCCCAGAGAGCTGCCGCTGCTCGCCTCCCTTGGCATCGCGAGCGTCACGGTGCGCCGTCCCCTCAGGGTCGCCATCTTCAGCACAGGGGACGAGCTCAAGCCTCTGGGCACCCCGCTCCAGCACGGGGACATCTACGACTCCAACCGCTACGGGGTCAAGGCGATGCTGAGCCGCATGGGCTGTGAGTGCCTGGACCTTGGCATCATCCCCGATGATCCGGCGGCCCTGCGCGCCGCCTTCTTGCAGGCCGACCGCGAGGCCGATGCCCTGATCACCACCGGGGGGGTCTCGGTGGGGGAAGCGGACTTCACCAAGCAACTGCTCGAAGAGCTCGGGGAAATTGGCTTCTGGAAGCTCGCCATCAAGCCGGGCAAACCCTTCGCCTTTGGCCGATTGCCAAACGCCTGGTTCTTCGGTCTGCCGGGCAACCCGGTCTCCGCCATGGTCACCTTCGATCAGCTGGTGCAACCGGCCCTGGCCAGACTGGCCGGTCAGCAGTTTGCACGCCCGCACCCCCTCCAGGCCCTGGCGACAGAGCCGCTCAAGAAGAGCCCGGGGCGCCTGGACTTCCAGCGCGGCATCCTGAGCGTGGGCCCCAATGGCCTCGAGGTACGCAGCACCGGCTCCCAGGACTCCGGGGTGTTCAGCTCCCTCTCCCGGGCCAACTGCTACATCGTGCTCGAACAGGAGCGCGGCAAGGTAGCCGCCGGTGAGACGGTCACCGTCGAGCCCTTCTCGGGGCTGCTGCTGTGAGCGAGATCCTGAGCGACGCCGAGCTCCTTCGCTACAACCGCCAGATCGTGCTCAAATCCTTCGACTTCGAGGGGCAGGAGGCGCTCAAGCAATCCCGCGTGCTGGTCATCGGCGCCGGGGGCCTCGGCTGCGCCGCCAGCCAGTATCTGGCGGTGGCCGGGGTCGGCCACCTCACCCTGGTGGATTTCGATCGGGTGGAGCTCTCCAATTTGCAGCGCCAGGTGCTGCACAGCGACGCGCGCATCGGCCAGCTCAAGGTGGAGTCCGCGGCGACGTCCCTGCGCGCCCTCACCCCCTGGCTCGAGGTGGAGACCCACGCCGCCCTCGCTGACGAGGCGCTGCTCGATGCCCTGCTGCCACGCCATCAGCTGGTGCTCGACTGCACCGACAACGTCGCCATCCGCAACCTCCTCAACCAGCGCGCCCGCCAGCACAAGGTGCCCCTGGTCAGCGGCGCCGCCATCCGGCTGGAAGGGCAGCTCTGCAGCTTCACCTGGCAGGAGGATGAACCCTGCTACGCCTGTCTCAGCGCCCTCTTTGGCGATCAGGCCCTCACCTGTGTCGAGGCGGGGGTACTGGCCCCCGTGGTGGGGCTGGTGGGCAGCCTGCAGGCGCTCGAGGCTATCAAGCTGCTGGTGGGCATGGGCAAAAGCTACAGCGGCCGCCTGCTGATGATCGACGGTCTGGGTGGCAGCTTTCGCGAGCTGAAGCTTCCCAAACGCCCCGACTGCCCGGTCTGCTCAAGACCCTGAGCAGCGCCCACAAAAAAGCCGAACCCCGGGGTTCGGCTTTTTTATCTACCTCTGCTGTCTGCTCCCCCTCAATGGGTTGAGAGGATCCGCTGCAACAGATGATTGAACCCGGCAGGATCTTCCGCCGGCCAGGCGTGGTGACCATCCGGGGTGTGGATGGTGGCATTGGGCAGGGAGGCGAACTGCTCCACCCGCCGCGCCAGGGGCAGATAGTCGTGACTGGTGGAGATGATGGCCACCGGCTGCCAGAGGGTGCCGAGACGAGCCCGCACCGACCAGCCGGGCAGCGCCTCCAGCAGCGCCTTGTAGGTCTTCTTTTTGTTGCGCACGAAGCGCCCCCGGAAGGTGTGGCGCACCTGGGCGAGATCGGGGCCGGGAAAGAGCTCGCGGCCGAGCCACCACGCCAGCGGCCGCATGCCGAACCAGCGCAGCCACTTGAGGCGCATGGCATAGCGCTCCTGCTCCTTTGGCGTCTCCAGCAGAAATTCGCTGAAGCCGTTGACCAGCACCAGCCCCTGCACCTTGTGGGGCAGTTGCAGCGCCAGCTCCAGCGCCACCATGGCACCGAGCGACAACCCCACTACCCAGGCAGGCTCGGGCTGCTCGTCGAGCCAGCGGGCCACATCCGCCGCCAGGGTGGGCACGTCAAAGGGCCCCTCCTGCATGCTCTGGCCGTGGCCGCGCAAGTCGATGGCCACCACCCGGTAGCGCTCGGAAAAACGCTCGATCTGCGCCTGCCAGTCGAGGCTGGAAGAGCCCAGCCCGTGCAGCAAGAGCAGCAAGGGCCCCTCCCCCGCACTGCGCAGGGCCAAGCCATGGGATTTCATTACCTGATTGCGACGCACCCGTCCCCCCTTTCTCGACGCCATGCCGGCCACTCATGGCCAGCCAATCCGTACTCCGGTCCCCTGTCTACCCCTCTCCCACCAGGCTCACCGCCTTGATGTAGGCGTAGAGGCGCATGGCCGGCGTCAGGGCGAGCCGCTGCGCGGAGCGGCTGGTGATCCGGGCCAGCAGTATCTGCTGCCCCAGCGCCAACTGCAACAGGGTCTGCCCCGGTCGCACCTCCCGCACCTCCAGCAGCCGGGTCTCGAGGCAGTTGGAGAGGCTGGAGTGCACGATGGGCTCGGTGGCGATCACCAGATCCCGCGCCGCCACCTTGATCTGCAAGGGGCCTGCTTCATCGGGGGCATGCTCCATGGTCACCATCAGGGTCTGATCCCCGAGTCGCAGGGTCGCCATCTGCTCGTGCTCGTCGTAGTGGGCCAGGGTCGCCGAGAGCATGACCCCGACGTCGTCGCGACTGGCCAGCGACAGGTCGGTGCGGGCGAAGATCTCCTCTGGGGTGCCCTGGGCCTCCACCCGTCCCTCTGCCAGCAGCACCAGTCCATCGCAGAGCAGGCTCACCTCCTCCATGGCGTGGCTGACGAAGATCATGGGGATGCCGCTCTCTTGCTGCAAGCCCTTGAGCACGTGGGCCTGATGGATGCGGCTGCGCCTGTCCAGCGCCGAGAAGGGTTCATCCAGCAGCAGCAAGTCGGGCTCGGCCAGCAAGGCCCTGGCCAGTGCCACCCGCTGACGCTGACCGCCGGAGAGGCCGTGGGCCGGTTGCCCCAGCAGCTCGGCAAAGCCGAGGCGAGCAGCCAGCTCCTCTGGCTGCCAGCGCCCCCTCCCCTTGCGAGCCGCCAGTTGCAGGTTGCCGAGCACGCTCAGGTGGGGGAAGAGACGGGCATCCTGAAACACCAGCCCGATGCGCCGCGCCTCGGGGGGCAGGGCTGCAAGCTCGCGCCCCTGCCAGCGCAGGGCATCGCCCGGGGCCCTGTCGAGCCCGGCGATGATGCGCAGCAGGGTGCTCTTGCCACAACCCGAAGGACCGAACAGGCCGAGGATGCGGCTGGGGGGCAGTGCCAGATCGCACGCCAGGGTGAAGGGGCCGAAATCACGTCTGGCCTTGAGGTAGAGGCTCATCCGAACAGCCTCCGTTGTCGGCGTTGCAGCACGCCGTAGACCAGCACCAGCATCACCAGGGAGAAGCCCATCAGGCCGCCTGCCAGAATATGGGCATTCTGGTAATCCATCGCCTCCACGTGATCAAACAGGGCGATGGAGAGCACCTGGGTCTCCCCGGGAATGTTGCCGCCAATCATCAGCACCACCCCGAACTCCCCCAGGGTGTGGGCAAAGCCCAGCGCTGCCGCCATCACGAAGCTGGGCAGCGTCATGGGCAGGATGATGCGAAAGAAGCGCTCAAACGGGCCCATCCCCAGGGTGGCGGCAGCCTCCAGCTCCTTGTTGCCCATGTTGACGAAGGCGGAGGTGAGGGGCTGTACCACGAAGGGGAGCGAGTAGATGACGGAGGCGATGAGCAGGCCGAGAAAGCTGAAGGCGAGCGGGGCCCCGAAGGTCTCCCGCCACCAGCCACCGAGGCCGTACTCCGGGGAGAAGGCCAGCAGCAGATAGAAACCGAGCACGGTGGGCGGCAGCACCAGCGGCAGGGCCACCATGGCCTCCACCAGGGGGCGCAGCCGGTGCTGGCTGCGAGACAGCCACCAGGCGAGCGGCGGCGACAGCAGCAGCAGGATGGCAGTGGTGCTGGCCGCCAGTTTCAGGGTCAGCCAGACCGCCAGCAGATCCCCTTCACTCATAGGGTCCCCTCTCGGGTGTCGATAAAAAAACAGGGCGCCGTCATGACGGGCGCCGCCTTGGGACACGTCAGGCACCGGATCTGGCCAGCACGGGGCTGGCCGGCCCCCGGCAGACGCCGGGCGCTTACTGTGGCAGGGCGTAACCCGCCGCCTTGATCTGCGCCTGTCCCGGCCCCTTGAGCCAGGCCACCAGGGCATCCACCGCCGCCCCTTTCTTCAGCACCAGGGCCTGCTGCTCGATGGGGGGATAGAAGCTGGCCGGCACCGCCCAGGCTTCGCCCGTCTTGCCCGCCTCCACCAGGTTGGCCCAGGCGACGAAGCCCAGCTTCGCATTGCCGGTATCGACGAACTGCCAGATCTGGCTGATGTTGGTGCCGGTCAGCACCCGATACTGCTTGGGATCGATCTTGAGGTGAGCCAGGGTCGCCATGGCGGCGGCGCCATAGGGCGCTGTCTTGGGGTTGGCGATGGCCAGCTCCCCCTGCCAGTGGCGCAAGGTGGCCTCGTCAGGAGCAGGCCCCCCCTTCTGCCAGAGGCCGAGCTGACCGATGGCATAAGTGAAGCGCTCGCTCCCCTTGCCTTCCGACTCCAGCTTTTGAGGGGTCGCCACGTCGGCCGAGAGGAAGAGATCGAAGGGCGCACCGTGGGTGATCTGGGTATAGAGCACGCCGGTGGCCGCCGAACTGATGGCGATGTTGTGGCCGGTCTTGGCGGTGAACTCCTTGCCGATGCGCTCTATGGTGCCCTTGAAGTTGGCCGCCACCGCCACCTTGACCTCGTCAGCCAGCACAGCACCGCTGTACATGGCGCCGATCCCCAGCACCAACAGGGATACCCATCTCTTCATTCCGTTGCTCCTTATGTTCCGGCACGCCGGATCGATTGACACGAGCTCGAGGCTCACTCCCCTTGTTGCCAGCGGGCCAGGGCGGCGTCATCGCTCGCCCTGGCCTCGACCCAGCGTTGCACCCCGTCGGCGGTCAGCTCTTTTTTCCAGAACGGCGCCCGGGTCTTCAAGAAATCCATGATGAAGTGGCAGGCCTCGAAAGCCGCCTCGCGGTGGGCGCTGCTCACCACCACCAGCACGATCTGATCCCCGAGCAGCAGCTCGCCGATGCGGTGAATGAGGGTGCACTCCTGCAGGGGCCAGCGGCTGCGGGCCTCGGCCACTATGTTCGCCAGCGCCTTCTCGGTCATGCCGGGGTAGTGTTCGAGGGCCAGCCCCTTCACCTGCTCCCCCTGATTGAAGTCGCGCACCTTGCCGACAAAGCTGACAATCGCGCCTGTGTCCTTCCGGGCGGCGAGGCGGGCATATTCGTCGGCCAGCGAGAAGTCAGCCCGCTGCACCAGAATGCGATCTGTGATGGCTACGTCGCTCATGGCTCAACCTCCGGTCACCGGCGGGAAGAAGGCGACCTCATCCCCGTCATGGAGGGGGGTATCCAGCGGCACCAGGGTCTGGTTGACCGCCACCAGGAGCTTGCCGGATTCGAGCGCCAGCGCCCACTTGTCACCCCGCTCGCTCAAGGCGGCGCGAAGGGCATCGGCACTGGCGTAGTCGCAAGGCAGGCTCAGCTCGTCGCAGCCGACCAGCTCACGGACCTGGGCAAAAAACAGAACCTTGATCATGCCTGCTCTCCTTTGGTCTCACCCAGTTGGAAATGACCGGATTTACCGCCCTTTTTCTCCACCAGACGCACCTGCTCGATCACCATGTCCTTTTGCACCGCCTTGCACATGTCGTAGATGGTCAGGGCCGCCACCGAGGCGGCGGTGAGCGCCTCCATCTCCACCCCGGTCTTGCCCGAGAGCTTGCACAGGGTACGGATATGGACCCGATTGTGCGCCGCCTGGGGGGCTATCTCTACCTCCACACGGGTCAGGGCCAGGGGATGGCACAGGGGAATGAGGTCGGCGGTCTTCTTGGCCGCCATGATGCCGGCGATGCGGGCGGTGGCGAACACGTCCCCCTTGTGGTGCTGACCGCTCAGGATCAACGCCAGGGTCTCGGGGGCCATGGTCACGAAAGCCTCGGCGCGGGCCTCGCGTTCGGTCACCTGCTTGTCGGTGACATCCACCATGTGGGCCTCGCCGCTCTGGTTGAGATGGGTCAGGTTCATCTATGCCCCTATCGAAAAATAAGATGGATGATCCGGGTTTACTCCCGGGATCACAGATGGGTCACGAAATTACACGGCCGGGTACGGGCGTCGAGCTGATCCCGGATAAGCTGTTCCCAGCCCAGACGGCAGGCGCCGGTGGAGCCGGGCAGGCAGCAGATCAGGGTGCGATTGGCGAGCCCGGCCAGGGCACGGCTCTGCATGGCGGAGCCTTTTATCTCGGCAAACGAGAGCTGGCGGAACATCTCGCCAAAGCCCTGCACCGTGCGCTCGAACAGCACGCCGACCGCCTCGGGCACCCGGTTCTGCTCGTTGAAGCCGGTGCCGCCGTTGATGAGCACCACCTGGACTCCCTCGTCGGCAATCCAGTCGCTCACCTGGGCGCGGATGCGAAACAGGTTGTCGGGGCAGAGCGCCCGATCGGCCAGCACGTGGCCGGTCTGGGTCAGGGCCTCGACCAGATAGTCCCCCGAGCTGTCATCGGCAGCGGTACGACTGTCGGAAACCGTCAGGACGGCGATCTTGAGAGGGATGAATTCGCTGTGTTTGGGTGCCATTGGGGCCATTCCTGTCAATCATTGACCACGAGAGGATGAGGTGAACGCGCCGCACCGTGGTGCCAGCCATGAAAGGAGCCGGTGGGCGCCGCGTTGCCGGGAAGGGATTCTATCAAAAGATGTCTGGCTGGGGGGCGTCATTGCCCATTAATCTCGAAGGCCGCCGGATCCCGGGGATCCGGCGGCCTTCCCATCAGAAGCCTGGCACCCCTTTCATGTCAGGCAGTTGGTGCGCAATCCCCTTGTGGCAGTCGATGCAGGTGTTGGCCCCGCTTGCCAGGTTGGTGGAGTGCATCTGGGCGGCCCGACGCCCTTGCAGGGAGAAGTCCATGTACTCGAAGTTGTGGCAGTTGCGGCACTCGCGCGAATCCGTCTCCTTCATCCGCTGCCACTCCCGCTCGGCCATCTCCCGCCGGTGAGATTCAAACTTCTCGCGGGTATCCACCTTGCCGGTGATCATGCCCCACAGCTCCTTGGAGGCCTGCACCTTGCGGATGATCTTGTAGGTCCACTCGTGGGGTACGTGGCAATCCGGGCAGCTGGCCCGCACGCCGGAGCGGTTGGCGTAGTGGATGGTGTCGCGGTACTCCACGAACACGTTGTCCTTCATCTCGTGGCAACCGGTGCAGAAGGCCTCGGTGTTGGACGCTTCCATGGCGGTGTTGAACCCGCCCCAGAAGATGACGCCACCGAAGAAGCCCATCAGCAGGATGACCCAGAGGGCCGCCTTCGACGGTGACTTGAAGGTGGTCCACAGACGCTTCACAAAGCCGGGTAATTTCATCTATGGGCTCCTCAGTTCAGCGCTTCAACCGGTTTGAAGGTATTGTTCACCAGCGGCTTGGCGTCCGCTTGCGGCACGTGGCACTGCAGACAGAAGTAGCGGCGCGGAGAGACTTCACCCAGGGTCATGCCGTCGCGGGTCTCGAAGTGGGTGGGGCTTATCTTGGGGGCCTTCATGGCACTGGCGTTCTTGAAGCTGTGACAGGCCAGGCACTTGTTGACCTTGTTGTCCACTTCATAGTTGCGGGTGTCGTGGGGGATCAGCGGGGGCTGGTGCATGTACTGGCGATCGTAGAGGTCGCCATCCTTGCGAAAGTTCTTCAGAGGGGCCGCGTCGGCATCCGTCACCAGATCCGTGCTTCCCCGCTCCGACTTGATGCCCCCCGTGCTGTTGGTGATCTCGGGGACGGCCGCCATCAAGGAACCCGCCATCAGGCAGGCCAGCATTGCTCCAATCAGCTTCTTCATTATGTGTTCTCCGACGTTTTCTCTGCCTTGACGGCAAAACCTACAGTGATTTCAAAAACTTGCTCCGCGCAGACATCGATGCAACGGCCGCAGTTGGTACACTCCTGAGCCGCAATCAAGGGCCCGTGACCACGCCTGGCACCGTGAACGGGGCCGCGCAGGATGGGACGTTCCGGGCAGACCGCATAACAATCCATGCAGTTGCTGCACCGCTCGCGCCCCGAGGCTGCAATCTTGATGAACCCGACCCGGTTGACCAGGGCATAGAAGGCCCCCACCGGACAGAGGTGGCCGCACCAGCCCCGCTCCACCACAAAAAGGTCGAACAGGAACAGCACCGCCAGCAGGCCCCAGCCCGCCCCCATGCCAAACAGCAGGCCCCGCAGGGTGAGCGACACCGGATTGACCAGCTCCCACACCAGCACGCCGGCGATGGCCGGCGCCACCAGCACCATGGCCAGCAGCCAGTAGCGGGTAGCGCGGTTGAACTGACCGTTGCCCTTGAGCCCGAGCCGCCCCCTGAGCCAGGCGGCGGCATCGGTGACCAGGTTGACCGGACAGACCCAGGAGCAGAACACCCGCCCCCCGACCAGCCAGTAACCCGCGAGCACCAGCCCGGCCCCGAGCCAGAGGGTGGGGATGGGCCACTGGCCCGCCGCCACCGACTGCAACAGGGTCAGGGGATCCGTGAGGGGCACCGTCTCCAGCAGCAGGGAGCTGGAGAGGTTGCCCTTGAGGATCCAGATGCCCGCGAGCGGCCCCAGCAGGAACAGCCCCAGCACCCCGAACTGGCAAAGCCGGCGCAGCAGCAGGAAGCGGTGGGCACGCCACCACCCCAGCCTGGCCGTGGCCTCGGCCCCCGGATACCGACTCATAGACCCTCCGGTTTGCGGGTCGGCAGGGTCAGTCGCTCACCGATGAGGGACTTGCCCGCCTTCTCCTTCTCTTCCCACCCGAGCCGGTAGTGGTGACCCAGCTCCCCCTTGGCAAGCTGGCGAGGCACCACCTTGATGGCCGCCTCCTCCAGCACGCAGGCGTGCTCGCACTTGCCGCAGCCGGTACAGAGATCGCTGTGCACCGTGGGCAGGAACATGGCGTGCTTGCCGGTGCGCGGGTTGTGCTGCAGCTCCAGGGTAATGGCCTTGTCGATGAGGGGGCAGACCCGGTAGCAGACGTCGCAGCGCAGCCCCAGGTAGTTGAGGCAGGTCTCGTGATCGATGAGCACCGCCACCCCCATCCGCGCCTGATCGATGTCGGTCATGGCCCGATCCAGCGCCCCGCTCGGGCAGGCCGCCACGCAGGGGATATCGTCACACATCTCGCACGGGACGGCGCGCGCCTTGAAATAGGGGGTGCCGGTGGTCACGGGTTCAAACAGCCGGGCGAGCTTGAGGGTGTCGTAGGGGCAGGCCAGGGCGCAGAGCCCGCAGCGCACGCAGGCGCCGAGAAACTCTGCCTCGTCGAGGGCCGCCGGCGGGCGCAGCGCCTGGGCAGGCAAAGCCTGCACCTGCTGGCGCGCCACGCCGCCAAGCCCCACACCAAGCAGGCCCACACCGCAGGCCCCCTTGGCGAGGTCGGCCAGAAACTGGCGCCGACTACGACTCATCTCGCGCTCCCCCGCCTCAGGCCTTCATGACCTTGACGGCGCACTTCTTGTAATCCGTCTCTTTGGAGAGCGGATCGGTGGCGTCCAGGGTCAGCTTGTTGACCAGCTGGCTCGCATCGAAGAAGGGCATGAACACCAATCCCTTGGGCGGACGGTTGCGGCCGCGGGTCTCGACCCGGGTCTTCACCTCGCCCCGGCGGGAGGAGACGATTACCTCTTCGCCACGGCGCACGCCACGGGCCTTGGCATCTTCCGGGTGCATGAAGAGCACCGCATCCGGGAAGGCGCGATAGAGCTCGGGGACACGGCGGGTCATGGTACCGGTGTGCCAGTGTTCCAGCACGCGGCCGGTAGAGAGCCACATGTCGTACTCTTTGTCCGGAGCTTCGGCAGCCGGCTCATAGGGCAGCGCGAAGATCACCGCCTTGCCATCGGGCTTGCCGTAGAAGCGCACCCCTTCGCCCGCTTTCACGTAAGGGTCGAACCCTTCGCGATAGCGCCACAGGGTCTCCTTACCGTCCACCACAGGCCAGCGCAGGCCACGGGCTTCGTGATACTGATCGAACGGCGCCAGGTCGTGGCCATGGCCGCGACCGAAGGAGGCGTACTCCTCGAACAGCCCCTTCTGGACGTAGAAACCAAAGTGCTCGGCCTCGTCGTTCAGGGCCCCCTTGCTCTGCTCTTTCGGGAACTGGTTCACCTGGCCGTTGGCATAGAGCACGTCGAACAGGGTCTTGCCCTTCACTTCCGGCATCTTGGCAATCAACTCAGCCGGCCACACCTCTTCCACGGTGAAGCGTTTGGAGAATTCCATCAGCTGCCACAGGTCGGACTTGGCCCCTTCCGGTGCCTTCACCTGCTGGTGCCAGAACTGGGTGCGACGTTCGGCGTTGCCGTAGGCCCCCTCTTTCTCCACCCACATGGCGGTGGGCAGGATGAGGTCGGCCGCCTGGGCGGTCACGGTCGGATAAGGGTCGGAGACCACGATGAAGTTGGCCGGGTTGCGATAACCGGGCAGCGCCTCTTCATTCATGTTCGGGCCGGCCTGCATGTTGTTGTTGCACATCACCCAGTAGGCGTTGAGCTTGCCGTCTTTCAGCATGCGGTTTTGCAGCACGGCGTGGTAGCCCACCTGCTCGGGAATGGTGCCTTCCGGCAGCTTCCAGATCTTCTCGGCGATGGCGCGGTGTTTGGGATCCGTGACCACCATGTCCGCCGGCAGACGGTGGGCGAAGGTACCCACTTCACGGGCGGTACCACAGGCGGAGGGCTGGCCGGTCAGGGAGAAGGGGCCGGAGCCCGGCTGGGAGATCTTGCCGGTCAGCAGGTGGATGTTGTAGCAGAGGTTGTTGGCCCAGACACCACGGGTGTGCTGGTTGAACCCCATGGTCCAGTAGGAGACCACCTTCTTGTCCGGATCCGCATAGATCTGGGCCAGCTTCTCGAGCTTGTCCTTGGGCACGCCGGAGAGCTTGGAGACGGACTCCAGATCGTAATCCGCCACGAACTTGGCGAAGTCGTCGAAGCTCATGGGGGTGGAGTCGCCGCTGTCCGGGTTCTTGGCCTTTTGCTGCAGCGGGTTGGTGGGACGCAGGCCGTAACCGATGTCGGTCACCCCTTTGCGGAACTGGGTGTGTTTGTTGACGAACTCCCAGTTCACCTTGTCGTTCTGGATGATGTAGTTGGCGATGTAGTTGAGGATCGCCAGATCGGTCTGGGGGGTGAACACCAGTCCGTTGTCCGCCAGCTCGAAGCTGCGGTGCTCGAAAGTGGAGAGCACGTGCACCTGTACATCCGGGTTGGAGAGACGACGATCGGACATCCGCGACCAGAGGATGGGGTGCATCTCGGCCATGTTGGAGCCCCACAGCACGAAGGCGTCGGCCTGCTCGATGTCGTCGTAGCAGCCCATGGGTTCATCCATGCCGAAGGTACGCATGAAGCCCACTACCGCGGAGGCCATGCAGTGACGGGCATTGGGATCCAGGTTGTTGGAGCGCAGGCCTGCCTTCATCAGCTTGGCGGCGGCATAGCCTTCCCAGACGGTCCACTGGCCGGAGCCGAACATGCCGACGGCGGTCGGGCCCTTCTCTTTCAGGGTCGCCTTGAACTTCTCGGCCATGATATCGAAGGCCTGATCCCAACTGATGGGGGCGAAGTTGCCGTTCTTGTCGAACTTGCCGTTCTTCATCCGCAACATGGGCTGAGTGAGGCGATCCTCCCCGTACATGATCTTGGAGAGGAAGTAGCCCTTGATGCAGTTCAGGCCGCGGTTGACCGGTGCATCGGGATCCCCCTGGGTCGCCACGACGCGGCCAGCCTGGGAGCCCACCAGCACGGAGCAGCCGGTCCCGCAGAAGCGGCATGGCGCCTTGTCCCAGGTGATGGCGGTCTTGTCGGTACTGGTGATCAGGTTCGCCGCCAGAGTGGGGGCACTGACACCGGCCACGGCAGCGGCTGCCGCCACCGCATTGGCCTTCATAAAGTCGCGTCGACTCAGCTTCATGACATATCCTCGCATTGCTTAATCACATCAATGACAGCCATTGTGACGAGCCGCGCTGGCTCAGCTCCATGGCGCTTTATTCCTTTGCTCTGGGCTTTTCGTTCATCGAACGCAGACAACAGACCCGGCATCCCGTGTATTACCCATGGCGGTCAGCGAACGACTCTTGCGCTTCTGCCACATGACGCCTTATTCCCCATCTTCGGCGTCCATTTCATCGAACTGGTGGTAGATCAGGGCCGCAGAGAGCACCCCGGGCAACCCCTGAATGGTGTCGATGGCCGCCATGATGGGGCGCTGGCTCGGCCCCTCCAGGGTCACCACCAGCTTGCCCTCCTCGCTGACGGCGTGGATCTCGGCCCCGTCCAGGGTCGCAATCCGCTCTGCCAGGGCGTGGCGCAGATCGGGCTGGGTCAGCACCACCAGGCTGGATACATGGAACTCTTCTCGCGTCATATCACCGTTTTCCAACTTGTTCGTCTCTTGGGTCATCGCGAAGCCTCGCCACGAGACAGACCGATGCTGATACTGCCCACTGGGCAATCCGCTACGCAGGCCCCGCAGCCGTTGCACGACTCGGCATGGATGCCGGGGGTGGGTACGCGCCCCAGCCGGGGGGAAAAGCGGATGGCCTGCTGCTCGCAGCTGTCCTGACAGCGCTGGCAGAACACCTGGGCAGTGGCCAGACAGCCCGCCTCGATATGGGCCACATACTCCCAGGGTGTCTGGGTTGTCGGCCTGAACACCGGCGCCTGGCAGGCGCTCACACACTCGGTGCAGAAGGTGCACTCGCCGCGGTGAAAATCCACCGTGGGGAAGCCCCCGTCTCCCTTGATCAGGATCTGCTCCGGACAGGCCGCCAGACAGTCGCCGCAGCGGGTACAGCCGGCCACGAACTCGTCCCAGGAGACGGACCAGGGCAACTGGATCCCAGCCTTGGGGGCGCTCAGGCGTCCCCGAAACAGGCCTCTGCGTGACAAGTTGACCCCGTCGGTCATATCGACTCCTCTTTTCGGGGACGAATGCCCCCGCGCGGATCCCGTGACTGGCATTTTCAATGCCAATTATAAGCGTGGGTGTATATTGCGGCCCTGACAAGTCAGGGGATATACCACCAGGGGGATAAACAGGGGGGATTCTTGCGCTGGATCAAACCCTTGGCGCAATTAGGCAAGACAGGGGCAAGGCAAATTACCCCTATGTGAGGATTGCTAATTAATCGCTGGCCATTTGGGCCTGGCGATCGGGGTCAGCCGCCGATGGAGGCCAGGTGGGGGGTCATGCCTGCATTGCCTTCATGGAGGCGATGGGTGGCGGCCTTGCCGGTCAGCGCCTGGCGAATACGCCATTGCAGCGCCTCCTGCAGGTTGTCATCGGTGAGCAGATCCCGCAGTTCCACCCCGTTGTCGCCAAAGAGACACAGGTGCAGCTTGCCCTTGGAGGAGACCCGCAGCCGGTTGCAGCCGGCGCAGAAGTCCTTGCTGTAGGGCATGATGAGCCCCACCCCCCCCTGCGACGCCGGGTGCATGAACACCTGGGCAGGACCGTCGTCCAGGCCTCGCAGTTGCTGCACCCAGCCTGTCTCCAGCAGTCGCTGCTTGATGAGATCCCCGCTGGTGTGGTGATCGCGAAACAGGGTGTCCATCTCACCGGTCTGCATCAGCTCGATGAAACGCAGTTCGATGGGTTTGTCCCGGATCCAGGCAAGGAAAGCATCCAGCTGGTGGTCGTTGAGCCCCTTGAGCAAGACCGCATTGATCTTGACCGACTTGAAGCCGGCGGCCAGCGCGGCATCTATCCCCGCCATCACCTCGGTCAGTTTGTTCTCGCCGGTGATCTGGTGAAACTGCCTGGGATCCAGGCTGTCGACGCTGACGTTGAGGGCATTGAGGCCCGCATCGAACCACTCCCGGGCCCGCTCCTTCAGGCGGTAGCCGTTGGTGGTCATGGCCACCTTCTCGATGCCGGGGGTATTGGCCACGGTCTCGATGATGGCCGTGAAGTCGCGGCGCAGGGAGGGCTCGCCACCGGTCAGACGCACCTTGCGCGTCCCCATGGCCGCAAACCCGGAGACGACGCGGCGGATCTCCTCCAGGGAGAGAAAGGACTTGCGCACCTCCGAGGGGCGATAGCCGTCCGGCAGGCAGTAGGTACAACGAAAATTGCAGACGTCGGTGACCGACAGGCGCAAATAGTAAAAGCGACGGGAAAAACCATCTTCAAGTGGCAACATAAACACCTTTCCAAATACGGGAGGCCAGGGCATTTCTTTCCTGACCCTTTCAGCTCGAACATCGGCTGACGGCGATCTCCCCCTATCTCAATGACTTAGGCAAAACCGCTCGGAGTTCATCTAGTTTTTCGATGCTAGCACAACTTGGAGTACACTCCCATGCTACTTTGTGGGGTCTTTATCGGTGTAAGGGGAGCCAGTCGGCATGGGAAAATGGTTCAGAGTGCAGTCGGTCAGCAGCGCCATCGGTCGCGCCATGGTGCTGATCCTGTTCATGGCCAGCCTGATCGCCCTGGTGGCCATGGTCACCCTCTTCTATTCGGTGCCGGACGCCAAAGCCATCAACCTGTCGGGCTCATTGCGCATGCAGGCCTACCGGATGGCCTATGAAATCGAGAAGGATCAGGTCGTGCTCGGCCGGCTCGCCCAGTTCGAGCAGACCCTCAATGCCCCCGAGCTGCAGGAGACCCAGCGCTGGATCACGCCCGCCTCCCTGCGCCGCACCTACGGCGAGGTGCTGCTGCAATGGCAGAGGATGCGCGAGCACATCGAGAACGCCACCCCCAGCCGCTACACCGACAACACGGAGCAGTTCGTCGCCGCCATCGACGACTTCGTCAACCAGATGCAGTACCACGTGGAGTTCAAGGTGCGCATGCTGGCCCTGGCCGAGGGACTCGGCCTGCTCGCCATCATCACCATCGCCTGGTGCACGGTGCGCTTCACCCGCCAGCAGGTGGTAGCGCCGCTCAATCAGCTGGTCTATTGCGCCCGCCAGATCCAGCGCCAGGAGTTCGATCTGACCCTGCCCCCCCACTGTGAAAACGAGCTGGGGGAGCTGTCGGGGGCGTTTGCCACCATGGCCGCGGAGCTCGGCAAGCTCTACCGGGAGCTGGAGAGCAAGGTGGAGGAGAAGACCGCCAAGCTGCAACAGGCCAACGACACCCTCTCCTTCCTTTATTCCACCGCCCAGAAACTGCACGCGGCGCCGCTCAGCCGCCGCACCCTGCAAAAACTGCTGGAGCGGGCCGCCGCCCACCAGCACATCGACTACATCCGGCTGACCCGCTTCGAGCACAATGCCATGCCGGTCTACATCACGGGGCGCAAGGGGTGGCCCGGCGATCTCGAGGCCATGGTGAGCTTCTACCTGCAGATGGACGAGGAGGAGTACGGCCGGCTCGACATGATAAGCGACCATCCCGTCGACGAGCGGCTGATGAAGAACTTCTCCATGCTGCTGGCCCAGGTGCTGCACAAGGATCAGACCCTGCTGCAACACCAGCGCCTGCTGCTGATGGAAGAGCGGGCTGTCATCGCCAGGGAGCTGCACGACTCCCTGGCCCAGGCGCTCTCCTACCTGAAGATCCAGTCCACCCTGCTCAAGCGCTCCTTTGCCAAGGGGGATACCGTCAAGGCCGAAGCGGCCATGCAGCAGATCGACGAGGGACTCGGCAACGCCTATACCCAGTTGCGCGAACTGCTCGGCACCTTCCGCCTCAGCATCGGCGATGCCAACCTGGGTGAAGCCATCGCGGTCATGCTCGAGCAGCTCAAACCCCAGACGCACGCCGACATCAGGCTCCAGTACGGACTGACGGACACCGACCTTGAAGCGGGGCAGCACATCCACATCCTGCAGCTGATCCGTGAGGCAGTGCTCAATGCCATCAAGCATGCCAGCGCGCGGCACATTGACGTTAGCTGTGAGACCCTGGCTGATGGTAACATCCAGGTTCAGATTGCAGACGATGGTGTTGGAATAAGGGGCGCAAGCTCGGCGGTGAATCACTACGGTCTCAGCATCATGAATGAACGCGCCAGCAAATTGCGCGGCCAGTTGACCATCAGTGAACCGCCCTCCGGGGGCACCCGCATACACCTGACCTTTCCCACCAGCCTAACAAGAGACGCCTGATGGACGAGATGAAATACAGTGTTCTGGTCGTGGATGACCATCCCCTGATGCGCAAGGGAATTGTGCAACTGCTGGAGTTGGAAGATAACATCGACGTGGTTGGCGAGGCCTCCAACGGCACCGACGCAGTGGCCATGGCCAAGGAGTCCGAACCGGACCTCATCCTGCTCGACCTCAACATGAAGGGGTTGTCAGGTCTCGATACCCTCAAGGCGCTGCGGGCCGAAGAGGTGACTTCCCGCGTGGTGATCCTGACCGTCTCTGACGCCCGCCAGGATGTGGTTGCCCTGCTCAAGGCAGGCGCGGACGGCTATCTGCTCAAGGACACCGAGCCTGACATGCTGCTGGCCCAGCTGGCTGACGTGATGACCGGCAAGCAGATCCTGAGCGAGCCGCTACGTCCCTATCTCGAGAACATCTACGAGCTGGACCACCTGCAGCAGAAGCTGGAGAGCCTGACCCGACGCGAGATGCAGATCATGCGTGAAATCGCCAAGGGGTTGTCCAACAAGCAGGTCGCCTCCGTGCTCCATATCTCCGAGGGAACCGTCAAGGTCCACGTCAAGAGCCTGCTGAAAAAGCTCGAGGCCCAAAGCCGCGTCGAAGCAGCCGTCATGTACCTGGAACAGCGCAACTGAGGTCCCGGCCTCCTGCCAGCAAGGGGTCACCATCCGTGCCTCCTTGCTGGCCCCCTCTCCTTTTCCCCAAATGGCGCGGAACCCGGTGCTCTATTGAGTAGATGGATTATTATTTTCATGACATCGCACGGGAAGGAAACATCGACATGACCTTTGAGCAGATAGAGCTGGTCCAGAAAGCCTGGGGCAGGGTGAGCGCCCTGAACAACAGCTATGTCCAGGAGGTGTATGAAGAGCTGTTCAGATTGTCCCCCGAACTCAGGGCCCTCTTTCCCCCACATGAGGAGCTGCCCGTTGCCAAGGTGTCGGACACCCTGAACACCGTCATCACCAGCCTCTCCCAGCTGGATGCACTGGGTTTCATCATTCGCGATCTCGGCAGGCGTCACCAGCGATTCAACGTTCAACCCCACCAGTTTGCGCTGCTCAAACAGGCGCTGACCCAGGTACTGGCACGGCGTCTCGGCAGTGGTTTTACCCCGGCACTGGCACAGGCCTGGTCGCAGATGTATGACGAAATAGCCGCCCTGATGCTGGACGGCATGACACAGCACACCGAATTGACCACCTGATCCCCTGGCCTTTGCCCCCAATCGCTCAATGGGTCTGTAACAGGCATTTTGCATGAATCAAATTTGCAATATGCGAAAATAGACTCATTCTGCACACGGGGTATGTTCGGCGCCCTAACACCTCACCTGAATCCCTTTCGCACTGCCTTGCCTGCATTCGCGACATCAAATCACAATAGATTGATTTTAAATGGATATTAAAAATAACCACGGGAAATGACTCACCCCTTCGCCACGCCACCTCTCTCTGGCACGGTCACTGCATTGTCACATTCAGCAATGACTGATTAGGAGGATGGAACATGAAACTTCAACAACTGGCACTGTTCCCCTTGCCGTCCCACATACTGCCCGGTGGCAAGCTCCCCCTTCGCCTGTTCGAGCCGCGCCACCTGCAGATGCTCAAGGAGTCCTTCCTCGAGGATCGTGGCTTTGGCATCGTGATGGAAGAGACCACCAGCACGGGCACCTGCGGACGGATTCTCCCGGTCGGAACCCGCGTCAAGGTGACTGATTTTTATACCCTCAACGACGGTTTGCTCGGGGTCACCGTGCTCGGCCTTGAACGCTTCTGCATCCACGAGATGGAAACGGATGACGCAGGCCTCAGGCACGCCCAGGTCGAGCCGTTGCCCAACTGGCCGAGTGCGGATTCTGATATCAGCGACAACCAGCTGGTCAGCCGCTTGAGAGAGGTCTTTGCACAATACCCGGAACTGGATGAGCTCTACCCGGACAAGCAGTTCGACGATGCAGCCTGGCTCTGCCAACGCTGGCTCGAGATCCTGCCCATGCCGATCTATGAAAAACAGATGTTGATTGCCAAACAGAACAGTGAAGCGGCGCGCCAGTTCTTGCGCCGACTGATCGCACAGTGAGTCAAAGAGTGAGTCAACGGTTGGTTTGCAAAACGCGAATTCTCGGCACTACATTCTTATAATGAAAAAATGAGAATTGCATTTTGCAATCACGGTAGCGATAAATAACACACAATTCAGCTACAGGCCGCAAATAACAGGTTTTGAAAAGTTGGCACGACTTTTTCATATAAAACCGTACAACCCGATTTATCCCGTGCTCTCTTCAGTATTTGCTGAAGAATTGGTCAACCACCAGGTTGACCATTTTTTTTACCCAAAATCGGCCGGCATCACCTGCAATGGCGGAGCAGGCAGCTTCGCAGCCTGGCAAGACTGATGGGTTTGGCCAGAAAATCGTTCATGCCCTGGGCAAGGCAGCGGGCCCTGTCCTCCATCATGGCATTGGCCGTCAACGCGACGATGGGCACCTCGTACCCCATGTCCCGCAGGCGCCGGGTCGCCTCCAGCCCATCCATCTGCGGCATCCGCATATCCATCAGGACAAGGTCCGGCTGCTGCTTCGCCACCTGTGCCAGGGCCTCCAGCCCATTACCTGCCAGCCTCACCCTGCACACCAGCTTCTGCAACATCAGGGATACCACCAGCTGATTGACCGGACTGTCTTCCACCACCAGCACATCCAGCTCCAGTCTGGCGCACTCTTCACTATCGGGGGCGGCGGCCGGAGCACAGGGAGAGGCCATCCCGGGCAGCTCGAACCAGAAGCAGCTTCCCAGCCCAGGCGTGCTCTGCACGCAAATGTCTCCCCCCATCAGCTGCACCAGCCGCCTGCAGATGGCCAGCCCGAGCCCCGAGCCGGAGAAGCGGCGGGTTGCCGAACTGTCGACCTGATAGAAGGGTTCAAACAGCAATGTCTGATCCTCGGTGGAGATGCCGATCCCCGTGTCGCTGACCATGACCCCCAGCTTTTCCTCCTCCCAGGTCAACGCCAGACGCACGCTGCCAGCGGAGGTGAACTTCACGGCATTGCCAAGCAGGTTACCTATCACCTGGGAGAGGCGGACGGCATCCCCTTGAAGGCGTTCGGGGAGCGTCTCATCCAGATGCCAGTGCAGTGTGATGCCCTTGGCACTGGCCTGTGCCTGCAAGGGCTCCACCAGGGCATGGCACAGCTCGGCTGGCTGAAAGGGTTCACAGTGCAGCGTCAGGGTATGTGACTCTATTTTCGAGAAATCGAGCACATCGTCGATGATGGTCTGCAACAGATGCGCAGAGTGGGTGGCATGGCCGATGAGGGTCTGTTGCGGAGTGTCGAGCCGGCCGTGCTGCAGCAGATCCAGCATCCCCAGCACGGCGTTCATGGGAGAGCGGATCTCGTGGGTCATCATGGCGAGGAACTGGGATTTGGCACGGTTGGCCGTCTCGGCATCATCCCGCGCCCGCGCCAGCTCCTGCTCGCGGCGGATCTGGCTGCCTATCTCCCGCGCCGTGCCCCGATAGCCGAGGAAGCGGCCACCGGCATCATGGCAAGGCTCCGCATTGATCTCCATCCAGCAAGGCCCGCCCGCCAGCATCACCTGGGCCCGCATTCCCCTCACCGGCAGATGGTGGGCGATCAGGTGCCGGTAGTGACTCCAGGCCGGGTCCTGCTTGTCGTGGGCAAAATCATAGAGGCTTCTCCCCGTCTGGCGGGCCAGCACTTCCCCCTGATAGCCAGGGGCAGAGACATAGCTGAGCCTGTGCTGGGGATCGGTCTCCCAGAACCAGTCGGAGGCCATGGCGGCAAAACTGCGAAAACGCTGTTCGCTGGCCTGCAGAGCCAGGGTCTTGAGGTCAACCTGTTCTTGCAGGCGAGCCCGATAGGCGATGTTGACCAGGGCCTGGGAGATGAGCGGGCGACAACGCTGCATCGCCGCCTTGCTCTTGAGATCGAAGGTGCCCGCCACGCCGTGCCGGCAGATGAGCACACCGGAAAACCCCGGTCCCTGCAAGCCTGTCATCATGACGCTGGCCCAGCCCGGCGCCCCCGCCAGCGGCGCCAGCTCAGGCAGTTGGGCAGGATCATAGATAACCAGGGTCTCCCCCTCGATGGCCCTGGAGAAGAGCGGTGTCAGCGACCAGATCCTGCCGACCTCGTCCGGCTGGGTGCTCAGATGGGTGCTGCCCCCCACGGCCTCCCAGGCAACCACGTCCGCCTGTTCGAATCCGATAAAGGGCTTGAGAGCAAGAATGAGACTCTCCAGTACCTGCTCCAGACTCTGGGCCTGTGCCAGGGTCGCCACCCCGCACAACAGGGCTTGGGACTCCTCCCGATATCTGGCCTCCCGCTCCCGGCAACGCATCAGCTCCACCAGCGTGGTTTGCAGTTTGTCACCCAGGGTTTCGAGTTCGCTATTGCCTATCATCTTGAATCCAGCACAGTGTCAGCTCTCGAGGAAGATTACGCTCGACACCATGAGGTTGCCGTGTGCCAGCTCACCATGGGGTAATCGTCCCTGTTCACCGAAGGTAAAGGGCGTGATGAAGGGGATCTCACCCAGCCTCTGACTGAATTGACTGACGATGTCCCCCAGCCTGTCCCCCAGTGCCAGCCGACAACCGGCACAAAACACCACCAGGGCGCCAAAGGGGCGCATATTGCTCGCCATGCCATATTCAGGCTCGATATTCACCGCATTCAGGCTGCGCTGCAACAACCCTTCCTGGCTGCTGTACATGAGCAGCAGCCGCTCTCCCAGTCGGGTCTCGGTAAAGAGGCGCAGCCCCTCCCGCGCCGTCACCGCCTCGGGATGGGAGAGCTTGTAGTAGGGCAGGTCATCGAGCATGCCGACCTGACGGGCCAGTGGCGAGAGCGTCGTCTCCCTGAGGATGGGGCCCACCGGCCAGGGCGTCGCACGCTCGGTCCAGCGACCATAGACCCGGGCCGCCGGCTCGTGATCGATGGTCAGCACCTCCCGCCCGTCTATCCCGGTAATGATGCCGCGACACTCGGTGGGTACATAGCCTGAATGAAACTGGAACGCCAGTTGGCAATCGGGGTAAAGCACCGCCAACACGCACCCTTGTGATCCCTCCCCTTCGTCCCAGCACAGCTGCCACTGCCCGGCCACGCCGTCGTCTGCCGCCGACCCGCCGACGACGGGAACGGTCGCGCCAAACTCGGCGTCGATCCCCGCGAGCACAGCCTCCTCCAGCCCCGGGCTGGTGTGCAGCAACACGAGCTGCGGCAGCTCTCCCGGTCGGCCACCATCGGCGATGGCGCGGCGCAGCAATGCCCGCACATCCGGTTGATCCCCCATCTGGCCAGCCACGCCATAGGCCCCCTTGTCATCATAAAGGGCGGCGACCGACAGGCTCCAGCCATGCCGACCATGATGGCCATCCTGGGTCAGGATACCGCCGCAGGAGCTGCAACCTATCAGCCGGGTATCGGGAAAACGTGCCTTGAGCGCACGGCGCAGTTCCGCCGCCTCGTGTGCTTGGGTAAAATAGACCAGCAACAACGATGGAACATGGGATGACTGGGCATGCAACCGCTCTGTAACTTGTTGGGCGGCCAGTGGGGTCGTCTCGGCAAGCGAGTGAGCCGTCAGGAAGTTCAACATCGTCTCCTAGGGGTACGGGATGCTGGCATCAAGCAAAAATCATACCCTTATCAAACAATTACCTGGCCATGGAGACTAGAATGGTGCCCATTGGCCTCCCACGGGATCACTGCATGTGGCAGAAAAATATCAATGACTTCGACCGGGTTGTCGCCATCGGCGGCGGGCACGGTATGGGCCGGGTGCTCTCTTCCCTGTCGTTCTTGGGATCCCGGCTGACGGGCATCGTCACCACCACGGATGATGGCGGCTCCACCGGACGCCTGCGCAAAAGCCAGGAGTGCATCGCCTGGGGGGATCTGCGCAACTGCCTCAACCAGCTGGTGACCACCCCCAGCATCGGTAGCCAGCTGTTCGAGCACCGCTTTACCGGCCGCGGCGAGCTCGCGGGCCACAACCTCGGCAACCTGATGCTGCTGGCCCTCGACAACCTCTGCGTGCGCCCCCTGGATGCCATCCGGCTCATCAGCGACATGCTGGAAATTGAACCCAATCTGCTGCCCATGTCCGAGCATCCCACCGATCTGTGCGCCCACACCGTCTGTGGCGATCAGATCCTGGGGGAGGTCTCCATCGATCAGCTCACCACGCCGCCACGGGCCCTGAGCCTGAAACCGGTCGTACCCGCCACGCGCGAAGCGGTCGAGGCGCTGAGCCAGGCCGACATGATCATCTTGGGGCCGGGCAGCTTCCTCACCTCCATCATGCCTCCTCTGCTGCTGCGCGAGATTGCGGAGGCGATCCGCAGCAGCCGCGCCATCGTCGTGTTCATCAGCAATCTGGTGGACGAAGAGGGTCCGGCAGGCCAGTTGTCACTGTCCAGTCAACATCGTTGGCTGGAAGAGCGGATAGGCAGCGGCCGGATCGATGCCATTCTGGCTCCCGAGGGCCCCCAGGTACCCGAGCTGCAGCACTGCCTCGTTCGGGCCGAGCTGGGTGAAGCAGCCCTCCCCCACCGCCACGACCGCCTCAAGCTGCGGCTGGCACTCGACACCGTGATCCTGAACAGGCTTGGCGAGCGCGACATGGCGGGCTGATGCCCTTCTGGATCAGTGAAACTGGGCCAGATGGGTGAAGACCTGGGGCAGGGAGTGCTCCAGCTCAGCCAGCAGTCTGCCGGCCTCTTGCTCATCTTCCCGGCGACAGGCGGACTCCAGATCCATGACCTGCTGATAGCTGGGTTTGGCGCCATAGCTGCCACAGGACGATTTCATGCTGTGGGCAACACGCGCCAGGGCTGACCAGTCCCGCTGCTCAAAAAGCGGTCTTAATTGGGCCAACTGCTCGCCTACCTCTTCGACAAACACCGAGATGACGACCGGCATCATCTCGTGACCGATATCATCTGCCAGTTGTCGCAGCACTTTCTGATCCAGCCACTCCATCTTCTCTTCCCTATGATGGTATTCAAACAGACCACAATATAGCGGACCCACAGCCCCGCTGTCACCCGCCCTTCGGGCATACCCGTATCGCTCCGGATGCTCTTGGGACACCAGAATGTGAGCAGCTTCAAGTTATCGGTATGTCAGTCAGAATGGAGAGAGATAAAGGTTGTCACAAAATTAACATTAAAGTAACAATGCAACCCATGAGAATGATGCGGCTCAGCAACACCTCTCTCATCCCTTTTTGCCTGTATGGCTGCTGCGAAGAACCAGGGTAGACATCTACCCTGGTATTTTTTATTTCTGGTTCAACAAGTTGGCTGCATTGCCATATTCCAGCTCGCCCAGCCTGAACAGGCAGAACTCCCCGGGCACCATCTTCACCCAATTCTCGTTGCCGGTGAGCGGCCGGGTGGCGATCAGGGTCACCACATCGTTCGGCGTGGTTTCACTCTGAAAGTCGATGGCCACATCCTCATCCAGCAGACGAGCTTCGCCAAAGGGAGCCCTGCGCGTCAACCAGTAAAGGTTGTTGCTGCAATAGGTCATCACGAACTCTCCGTCCGACAGCAGCATGTTGAACACCCCGAGCCCGCGCAGCTCGTCGCACAGGGTCGCGAGGTAACGGAACATGGCGGGGAAATTTGCCGGCCGTTTGGGGTACTTGTGCTCCAGCCTGTCGAGCAGCCAGCAGAAGGCGTGCTCGCTGTCGGTGTCGCCTACCGGGCGGTGCCGCCCCGTGGGCAGCTTCTTGTAACCGGTCAACTGGCCATTGTGGGCAAAGGTCCAGTAACGGCCCCACAGTTCGCGGGTAAAGGGGTGGGTGTTTTCCAGGGAGACACACCCCCGGTTCGCCTGCCGGATATGGCTGACCACGGCACGGCTCTTGATGGGCAGTGCCTGGACCAGCTTGGCGATGGGAGATTGGGCACTGGGTTCGGGATCCTTGAAGGTGCGAAAACCCCGCCCCTCATAGAAGGTGATCCCCCAGCCATCCTTGTGGGGACCTGTCTTGCCGCCCCGCAGCATCAGCCCGGTAAAGCTGAAGCAGATGTCGGTCGGCACATTGGCACTCATGCCGAGCAGTTCGCACATATACCATCCACTCCCTGAATGTCTTGACTCTGGTTTCGTCAATCAACCGTCACGGCTGGATGAGAGGGCCGGTATGGTCACCCATCCCCCCTCTCAATCCCGGATCGTTGATTACTTGGCCATCTCTTTTTCAACCAGCTGGATCAGGATGTGGATCACCTTGATGTGCACTTCCTGGATGCGGTCGGCATAACCGAAGTGCGGCACACGGATCTCCACATCGGCCAGACCAGCCATCTTGCCGCCGTCCTTGCCGGTCAGGGCAATCACCTTCATTCCTTTGGCACGGGCCGCCTCGATGGCTTTGAGGATGTTGCCGGAGTTGCCGCTGGTGGAGATGCCAAGCAGCACGTCACCACGACGGCCGACGGCCTCCACATAGCGGGAGAAGACATAGTCATAGCCAAAGTCGTTGGAGACGCAGGAGAGGTGGCTGGGATCGGAGATGGCGATGCCGGCATAGCCTGGGCGGTTCTCGCGATAACGACCGGTCAGCTCCTCGGCAAAGTGCATGGCATCGCAGTGGGAGCCGCCGTTGCCGCAGGAGAGTACCTTGCCTTCCTGCTTGAAGGAGTCGGCGAGCAGCCTGGCCGCCGCCTCGATGTTTTTCAGATTTTGCTCATCTGCCAGGAACGCCTGAAGCACGCTGGCAGCCTCGGTCAACTCGTTGCGGATCAGTTCTTGGTACATGGTTCTTGAAATCTCGTCGTCCAACATAGGGTGGCGGCATTGTCGCACAAGCCAGTCCAATCGTCGCCCCCCGCCCGCCAAGATGGGGCGGGCAGTGCGTTATGGCGATCACAGAGCCAAGGTAACAGGCTTGTAAACAGCTTGATAAGTTTGTGCGTATGAATTACAACAGGGGCCACATCCAACAGGTCAGACCTCTGGATCAGTTAACGCCAATTTCCCAACCTCGGCAATTCATGCAAGGAGCAAACAATGACGACGACCCTCACTCTGCTCGGGGTGATCCTGGTGATCGGCGCCATGGCCTATCGCCGTGCGTCCCTGTTCACCGCCACGCTTGCCACGGCCGCCGCCCTGGTCGCCGGCACCTTCTATGGCCATGTTCCCCTGCTGGTGTGGGCGCTGTTCGCGGTGATAGCTCTGCCCCTCAATCTGGTGGAGTTTCGCCGCAACCAGCTGACCAAGCCGCTGTTCAAGATCTACAAGTCCATCATGCCGGAGATGTCCCGTACCGAAAAGGAAGCCATCGAAGCGGGGACGACCTGGTGGGAAGCGGATCTGTTTGCCGGCAACCCGGACTGGAAGAAGCTGCACGCCATTCCGGTGAGCACCCTCAGCGCCGAGGAGCAGGCCTTCATGGACGGTCCGGTTGAAGAAGTGTGCCGCATGGTCAACGACTGGGAAGTGACCCACGAGCGTGCCGATCTCTCCCCCGAAGTGTGGCAATACCTGAAGGACAACAAGTTCTTCGCCATGATCATCAAGAAGAAATATGGCGGGCTGGAGTTCTCCGCCTACGCACAGTCCTGCGTGCTGCAAAAGCTGTGCGGCGCCAGCGCCGTGCTCGCCTCTACCGTCGGCGTGCCCAACTCCTTAGGGCCGGGTGAATTGCTGCAACACTACGGCACTGACGAGCAGAAGGATTACTACCTGCCCCGTCTGGCTGTCGGCAAGGAGATCCCCTGTTTCGCCCTGACCAGCCCGGAAGCGGGTTCTGATGCGGGCTCGATTCCCGACTTCGGCATCGTCTGCAAAGGCGAGTGGGAAGGGGAAGAGGTGCTCGGCATGCGCCTGACCTGGAACAAGCGCTACATTACCCTGGCTCCCATCGCCACCGTACTCGGCCTCGCCTTCAAGCTGCGTGACCCTGACCACCTGCTGGGTGAGGAAGAAGAGCTCGGCATCACCTGCGCCCTCATTCCGACCCACATCAAGGGAGTCGACATCGGTCGCCGCCACTTCCCGCTCAACGTGCCGTTCCAGAACGGCCCGACCCGCGGCAAGGACGTGTTTGTACCGCTCGACTTCATCATCGGCGGTCCGGCCATGGCCGGTCAGGGCTGGCGCATGCTGGTGGAGTGTCTCTCCGTCGGCCGCGGCATCACCCTGCCCTCCAACAGCACGGGCGGCGTCAAGATGCTGGCCCTGGCCACCGGAGCCTACAGCCGCATCCGTCGCCAGTTCAAGCTGCCGATTGGCAAGATGGAAGGGATTGAAGAGCCGCTGGCACGCCTGGGTGGCAACGCCTACATCATGGGCGCCGCCGCCAAACTGACGGTCACCGGCATCGATCTCGGTGAAAAACCCTCGGTCATCTCCGCCATCGTCAAGTATCACCTCACCGACCGCGCCCAGAAGTGCATCATCGATGCCATGGACATCCATGGCGGCAAGGCCATCTGCATGGGGCCGAACAACTATCTGGCCCGTGGCTATCAGGGGGCGCCCATCGCCGTGACCGTCGAAGGAGCCAATATCCTGACCCGCAGCATGATCATTTACGGTCAGGGAGCCATCCGTTGCCACCCCTACGTGTTGCCGGAGATGCTGGCAGCCAGCCACCCCGACAAAGAGCAGGCGCTGAAAGATTTCGACAAGGCGATGTTCAGCCACGTGGGCTTTGCCATCAGCAACCTGGTGCGCAGCTTCTGGCTGGGGCTGACCGGTGCCCGCTTCGCCGCAGCGCCCTACAAGGATCAGACCAAGGGCTACTATCAGCAGCTCTCTCGCCTCTCCGCCAACCTTGCCTTCCTGTCAGACATGGCGATGGGCACCCTGGGTGGCGAGCTCAAGCGCAAAGAGCGGGTCTCTGCCCGCCTTGGCGATGTGCTGAGCCAGCTCTATCTGGCCTCCAGCGCCCTCAAGCGCTATCAGGATGAAGGACGCCAGCAGGCCGACCTGCCGCTGCTGCACTGGGCACTGCAAGACGCCCTGTTCAAGGCTCAGGAAGCGATCGACGAGTTGCTGCGCAACTTCCCGAACCGCTGGATTGGTCTGGCCCTGCGCGCCATCGTGCTGCCCCTTGGTCGCGACCTGAAGCGTCCCTCCGACAAGCTCGACAGCCAGGTGGCCCGCCTGCTCCAGGTGCCAAGTGCCACTCGCAGCCGTCTGGCCGAGGGCCAATATCTGACGCGCGAGGAGGGCAACCCCTTCGGGCTGCTGGAACAGGCGCTGGACGATGTGCTGACCGCAGAGCCGCTGTTTGACAAGGTGTGCAAAGCCGAAGGGAGCAAACGCCCCTTCACCCAGCTCGACAAGGTGGCAGAGGCGGGCCTGAGCCTCGGTGTCATCAACCAGGCCGAAGCGGACCTGCTGCGGCGCGCCGAGGAGAGTCGCCTTCGCACCATCAACGTCGATGATTTCGATCCCGTCGACCTGGTGGCCAACAAGGCACTGTTTGAAGCCTCCGCTTATCACAGGGCAGCTTGATGCCTCTGATGCCAGAACGCCTCCCTTGTGGAGGCGTTTTTCATGAAAGGGCTGGTGGATGGCATCCGATACGAAGAAAGAGAAACCGACTGGATCATATTTTGGATATCAATCCGTTTCCTATATTGAATGAAGCGGTTAAGGTAAGCACAGGATCACACACAGGATTGCATAATGGATGATCAAATCCTGATTATTGATGATGAAGATCTTCCCCAATCAGCACCGCGTCCCGCCGGCTGGAAGGTGATGATAGTGGACGATGAACCCGAAGTGCATCGCATCACCAAAATCACCCTGAACAAGTTTGAATTCGACGGCAAGCCGATCGATTTTCTGCACGCCTACTCTGCGGCTGAAGCCAAAGCCTTGCTCGCCCTCACCCCGGATGTCGCCCTGCTGCTGCTCGACGTCGTCATGGAGGTCGATCATGCCGGTCTCGAGGTGGTCAAGTTCGTGCGCGACTAGCTGCAAAACAAGATGGTGCGCATCGTACTGCGAACCGGTCAGCCCGGTCAGGCCCCGGAAGATGACGTGGTGACCAACTACGACATCAACGACTACAAGGACAAGACCGAACTTACCTCCCAGAAACTGCGCACCCTGTTGCGCGCCAGCCTGCGTTCTTACCGGGACATCCGAACCCTTGAGAGCAATCGACAGGGGCTGGAGAAGGTCATCGAGGCGTCCAAGGGGATCTTCGAGCAGCGTGCCCTGCGCCAGTTCGTCGAAGGAGCCCAGACCCAGCTCAGCGCCCTGCTCAATCTGGAAGAGTCCCAGATTTACGATGTGAAGCACCTGGCGTATGAGGTGCGGGATCAGGTGCTCGAGCCTCTGCTCAGCGATGGTCCCATGCTGCGCCTCGTCGATGCGCCGGAAATCCTGCGCTGTGCCATGGCCAAGGGAGCCAATGTCTACGATGGCAACCAGATGGTGCTCTATTGCCAGAATGCCCGTCATCACCTGCTGTTCCACATCGAGACCACTCGCCCGCTCAGCCAGATGGATACCGGGCTGCTCAGCCTGTTCACCGAAAACATCATAGTGGCGCTGGAGAATATCCGGCTCAACGAGGTGATCGGTGACAACCAGCGAGAGATCATCTATCGCATCGGCGAACTGGTGGAGAGCCGCTCGAAAGAGTCCGGCTTGCACGTCAAGCGGGTGGCCCTCTACACCGAACTGTTCTGCAAGCTGCTCGGCATGAATGAGGACAGGTGCGAGCTCATCAAGCGTGCCTCTCCCCTGCACGACATCGGCAAGGTGGGGATCCCGGACGCCATCTTGCACAAACCGGGCAAACTCACTCCCGAGGAGTGGGAGATCATGAAAACCCACGCCCAGCTTGGTCAGGACATGCTCTCCGGCAGTGATCTGGCCCTGTTCCAGATAGGCGCCACCATCGCGGGCAACCATCACGAGAAGTGGAATGGCAGCGGCTATCCCCGCGGATTGAAGGGAGAGGACATTCCGCTGGAAGGACGCATCGTCGCCCTGGCGGATGTGTTCGATGCCCTGGGCTCGGATCGTTGCTACAAGCAGGCCTGGCCGCTGGATCAGGTGCTGGCGCTGATCAAGGAGGAGAAAGGAGAGCACTTCGACCCCCTCCTGGTGGACCTGATGCTGGCCAATCTGGAGAAGTTCCTCGATATTCGCGAGCAGTACAAAGACATCTATATCGGCGCTCACTGATATCGGGTTCACCCCATCCACTTGCCACCATGAAGAAGCCGCCCATTGGGCGGCTTCTTTGCAATGTGCGCGGAATTATTGCTCCGGCAGATTGAGATCCAGTTTGGGGGTTGCTGGCGTCTCTTCAAGTTGCGCCTTCTGCGCCGCCATCGCCTTGTGCAGGGTGCGGCGCTTTTGCAGCAGAATGAAACCACCGGCCCCCAGCAAGAGCAGCAACACGCCACCTCCCCCCAGCGCCCAGGGCAGCCAGACCGGACTCTCCCGCTCCTCGAACCGGTCGGGGGTGGCGGCGGATGCGGGCATGGCCGCAGAGGGTGCGGGAGGGGGGGGAGGCGGTGCTATGGTGAACGACTTGGCCGGCAATTGCAGTTGCACCTCGCGACCGAGCCGGGTTGTTCCAAAGAGGGTGGCCTCCACCTTGTACTGCCCTGCCGCCTTGAGGGCGGAGAGATCCACGCCAAAACGCGGCGCTGTCGCCACCTCGTTGAACGTCATGCTACTGCCGCTGCCGTCGATGGCCTTGCCCTGGATGACCACGGAGGCGGGATCCAGTTCATCCACATCGATGACCAGAGAGAGCTTGGCTCCCCCCTCCCCGGAGGGGGGATTCAGGGAATAGCTGACCGGCCAGGGGTAGAGCAGCACCTGCTGTGACTGGGCTCGTGAGAAGACCTCATTGCCGGTGCTGAAGAGGGCTCGGTATTTTCCCGCAGGGACGTCCAGTACCGCCTCGGCGGTCAAGATACCGTCCCCCGGCACTTCGTCCACCCCCTTGCCATCATCCATGTAGCGTCCCAGGGTCTCCTCGAACACGGGATCGCCGCTCTGGCTGGCATCGTTGAACTGCTGCAGCTTGACGGTCATGCCCAGATCGGTGAGGTAGTAACCCGCCCCAGGCGCCGCGCCATCGATCAGCAGACGGGATTGCAGTTTGACACGCTCACCCTGATAGAGGCGGGCCGGCAGCGGCTCGCTCTCGACCTGGATGTCGGTGAGCAGGCGCACCCGATTGTCGGGGTCCACCTCCCCGATCGCCTGCCAGGGGCCGGGCATGGGGTCGCGGATGGTGATGAGATCCTGATCCTTGAGGGGCAACCAGCCCACGTCGGGCGGCTTGACCTTGCCCACATAGAGCTTGCTGCCATCGGGTCGCACCAGGATCACCGAGGGCGTCCCCGGCTTGCGCTTGATGATGAAGGTGATCTCCTTCACGCCGTAATCGATGCGAAAGCGGTTGTCGAGCAGAGGAATGTCGGAAGGCGCAAACACCTCGTTGGCCGCGGCCGGGAGGGAGGCCAGCAGCAGCAGCCCCCAAAGCGATCTCATTGCCGCCACAGGCAGGCACCTCCTTTTTTCTGTACCAGATCCAGCCTCGCTTCATGAACGGCCGCCACCTCGTCGCTCGCGCGAACCACCCTGAGCGGCGGGCGATTGCTCTCCAGACGACGAATGCCGGTATCCTGGCTGGTCTCGCTCTCGCTGGTTTCACTCGCCAGATTGAGTTTGGTCTGGCCACCCGTCATCAGGAGGTAGACGTCCGCCAGGATCTCCGCATCGAGCAAGGCGCCGTGCAGGGTACGGTGAGAGTTGTCGATGCCGTAGCGATCGCACAACACGTCCAGGTTATTGCGCTTGCCCGGGAAGAGATCCCGCGCCATCGCCAGGGTATCCGTGATGCCGCAGATATCCGCCGTCTTGAAGTTCAGACCGAGCTTGCTGAACTCATAGTCCATGAAGCTCACGTCAAAGGGGGCGTTGTGGGCGATGAGCTCGGCGCCGCGAATGAACTCGATGAAATCGTCCGCTATCTGGCTAAAAGAGGGCTTGTCCGCCAGGAAGGCATCCGTGATGCCGTGCACGGCGATGGCCTCGGGGTCCACCAGCCGATCCGGCTTGATGTAGACGTGGAAATGGTTGCCGGTGAGTTTGCGGTTGATCACCTCCACACAGCCGATCTCGATGATGCGGTGCCCAAGATAGACAGGGCCGCCCGCGGTGTTCATGCCGGTGGTTTCGGTATCCAGAATGATCTGGCGATTCAGTTGGGGTGTGCTCATGATCAAATCCATGTCAAACTTCGGTTTTACTCGCTAGTTTACCCCAAGCCTCTCGCTAAAACAGATTGATTGCTCATGTTGAAACAGATTGATTTATTCACGGATGGCTCCTGCTTAGGCAACCCGGGCCCCGGCGGCTATGGTGCCGTCATGGTCTATGGCAAGCATCGCAAGGAGATCTCCGCCGGTTTTCGATTGACCACCAATAACCGGATGGAACTGATGGCTGCCATCATGGGGCTGCGGACCCTGAACGAACCCTGCCAGGTGCGGCTCACCACCGACAGCCAGTATGTGCGCCAGGGGATCACCCAATGGATCATCGGCTGGAAGAAGAAGGGCTGGATGACCGCCAACCGTCAGCCGGTCAAGAACGTCGATCTCTGGCAGGCCCTTGATGCGGAAGTGGCCCGTCACCAGATCGAATGGTTCTGGGTGAAAGGACACTCGGGCCACCCGGAAAACGAACGCTGTGACGAGCTGGCCCGTGAGGCCGCCAACGGCAAGCAGCTTGCCGAAGACAGCGGCTACCAACCCTGATGCCCGCTAGCCGCCCTGGCGCGCCATTCCTGGCGCGGCCATCGACTCCGGCAGCCGCCAGCGGCGACGCACCGGTGTCACGGGGAAACGCCGCTTGCGGGCGGCAATCACGTAAACAGACGCCAGGGAGCGGCAATAGTCCCGCCCCAGACTCTCCCGCCACCAGCCGATCTTGCTCTGCCTGCCCATGAAGGAGAAACCGAACCGCTCGTCGAACATCACCTCGCAGCCGAGCAATTGCAGCCAGTCGGTCACCCGTGCGGGCGTGAACATGCGGGCAGACCAGGGCAGATGCCGCCGCATGAAGGGCAGATAGTGACCCAGCCCCACCAGGCTGAGCGGGTTGTAACCGCTGACAATGAGCCAGCCATCGTCGGTCAGCACCCGTTCTGCCTCCCGCAGCACCTGATGAGGATCCGGCGAGAAATCGAGGCAGTGAGCCAGCAGGCAGGCATCCACGCTCCCCGATCGCACCGGCAAGGCGAGCGGATCCCCCTGGATGTCCAGCAGCCGTCCGCCGGAGGCGACACCGATTTGATGGCGAATGGTGGAACAACCGCAGGAGAGTTCGGCGCTCAGGGCACCTATCTTGAGCAAGTGATAGCCAAAGAGGTGGGGGCACCAGTTGTCGAGGCGCTCCTGAAGCTCGGCGGCCACCCAGTCCCCCATGGGCAGTGCGGACCAACTGGTCGGAAGCGCGATCTGTTGTTCGGTACGTGCCAGTTGCATAATGGGACCAACTCGGGGGCGAATGCCATCCAGTTATATAAGATCCCTTCCTTAAAGAGAACACAAGAGCCTCGACCCATGTACACCGTCATCACAGTTCCCGCCTTCAGCGACAACTACATCTGGTTGATCCGTCACGAAAATCACTGCCTGGTCGTCGATCCAGGCGAGGCCGATCCCGTGCTGGAACGGCTGGCTGCGCTGGATCTGGTGCTGGATGCCATCCTCCTGACCCATCACCACCGCGATCACGTCGGGGGCGTATCCGAGCTGCTACAACACTTCCCCCACGCTCGCCTCTATGGTCCCAAGCATGACCCCATGCCGGACCATCACGGCCAGTGGCTCGACGACGGGGATCAGATCAACTGGCATGGCCTGAGTCTGGATGTCCTCCATGTGCCCGGTCATACCCTGGGGCATATCGCCTATTACGGCCAGGGCATGCTGTTTTGTGGCGATACCCTCTTCAGCGCCGGTTGCGGCCGTCTGTTCGAAGGGACCCCGGCACAGATGCACACTTCCCTGCAACGGCTCGCGGCACTGCCCGATGAGACCCTCCTTTATTGTGCCCATGAATACACGCTCTCCAACCTGCGTTTCGCCCATGCGGTCGAGCCCGACAACCTGGCGATCCAGCGGCAGATCGGCGTGATCAGCAAACTGCGTCAGCAGGGCCTCCCGAGTCTCCCCTCCCGGCTGGGAGATGAGCGGAATTTCAATGTTTTTCTGCGCTGCGAGCAGGACTCGGTAAAATTTTCTGCTGAGAAATACGCCCTTAAATGCTTGGAAAATCCAGAGGATACCTTCGCTGTTCTGCGGGCCTGGAAGGACGTTTTTTGAACAAACCTTGATCAGGGGGGCATTGCCCCTTATGATGCGAGCTGTTTTTCCACAGATGACCTGAGCGAGATGAAGCTACGAACGGCCTTATTGGCAGCGCTGTTTCTCAGCGGCTGTCAAAACCTGAGCCATCAGGATGACCGGGCGGTAACGGCAATCGAGCCGATCAAATCCCCCCAAGTCAGCAAGAAAACGTACAAAAAACACTCTTCGCGGATGCTGTTCGGCGACGAACAGATAGAAGAGCTGGATGACACTGATAACCTGTGGGTGCGTATCAGCGATGATATGCAGCTGGACTCGCACGATAATGCCCGGGTTCGCCAACAGCGTGATTGGTTGTTGCGCAATGATAAGCATATGGCGACCATTGCCAGCCGGGCTGAGCCCTACCTGTATCTGATGGTAGAGGAAATCGAACGGCGTGAGCTGCCAATGGAGCTTATTACCATCCCCATGATCGAGAGCATGTTCGATCCCAATGCCCGCTCCCGCAGCAATGCGGTCGGTCTTTGGCAGTTCGTTCCTGCAACCGGCAAGAATTTCGGCCTGCGCCACGACAACTGGTACGACGGTCGACGCGATGTCCTGGCATCCACCAATGCCGCACTGGATTACCTGGAGTACCTGAACCGGTTCTTCGACGGTGACTGGCTGCAGACCCTGGCCGCTTACAATGCCGGTGAAGGTCGGGTGCGCAACGCCATCACCCGCAACGAACGGGCTGGTCGTCCGACCGACTACTGGTCGCTGGACCTGCCCCGCGAAACCCGGATGTATGTGCCCAAGATCCTGGCCATGGCCGACATGATCCGCAATGCGGACAAATACAATGTCACCCTGCCGGTGCTGGCCAACAAGCCGCAATTGCGAACCATCAATACCGGTGGCCAGATTGATTTGAACGTGGCCGCCCAGCTGGCTGGTGTTTCCGCCTCCCAGCTCAAGGCGCTCAATCCTGCGCTCAAGCGTGGCATGACCTCGCCGCAGGGCCCTTACAACCTGCTGGTCCCCGTCGAGTACGCCGACACCCTGGAGCTGGCCCTGGCCGATCTGCCCCAGCGTGAACGTACCCGTGGCGTGCGCTCCTATCAGGTCACCAGTGGTGATACGCTGTCACGGATCGCCCAGAATCACGGGGTGACCGTGCAACAGCTCAAGCTGGCCAATAACATGCGTGGCAACAACCTGCGCCGTGGCCAGAGCCTGATCATCCCCAATGGCGGGCGCGCAACCCAGGTTGCCCAGAGCAAGCCGCAGCAGCTCGCCAGCCGCAGTGGTGGCAAGGTGAACTATCAGGTGCGCTCCGGTGACAACCTGTGGAGCATCAGCCAGGCACACGGGGTCACCCACGCCGACCTGGCCAAGTGGAACGGCCTGAACGCCAAGTCGGCCCTCAAGCCTGGCATGAAGCTGGTGGTCTGGCCCAAGCAGGGCAAGAGCAGCAACAAGTCCATGGTCTATCAGGTGCGCCGCGGTGATTCCCTCTCCTCCATCGCAGCCCGCTTCCAGGTCGCCGTCAACGATGTGATGCGCTGGAACCAGCTCGGCAAGAGTGACTATCTCAAGCCGGGTCAGGAGTTGACCCTGTTCGTGAAGAACAACAGCTGATCGCTCGTCGCAATCCAAAAAATACCCCGCTTGATGCGGGGTATTTTTTTGTCTGCATGAACCAGCGGCGACTCCGCTCTCCCCTGAGGGATGACTCAGGGAGTGATAGCCTGGGCCGCAAAGCGCGCCAGAATGGGGTTGTGGTCAGAGGCATCGGTAGCAGGTGAACTCACCTCCACCAGATCCAGATTGCGATAGTAGAGGTGATCCAGCGGGCGGCCAAAAGCGGTGCGACGCAGATCAGGCACAGGTATGGCCTCCTGCAGGCCAAGCTCGCCCACCAGCTTGTTCAACCAGAACGCGCGCTTGTCGCTCCAGGTGTTGAAATCGCCGCCCAGGATGACCGGCCCCTGGTGGCGATGGATCAACGCAGTCAGATCGTTGAGCTGCTCGCGGAAGGTCGCCATGCCCAGTTCGAAATTGACCGCATGGAGATTCACCACCAGCACGCCGTCAGGATCCCCCTGCAAGGGATAGAGACTGACCAGACCTGACTTGGGGATACGCAGCAGGGGTTCGGGGGAACGGACGCCACAAACAAACGCCTGCGGCGTTTTCGCCACTGTCATCACGCCAAAGGAGACACCTCCCTGGGTGAAGGCCTGCAACTGCTGCCACTGGAAATCGCCTCTCTTCAGCCAGTCCAGCATCTCGGGCCGGGTCGCCGACTCTTGCAGCAGCACCAGATCCTGGGACTTGGCATACTCATCCAGCCCTTCCCGCCAGTTCTTGCGTTGTCCCTTGTAGAGGTTCCAGACGGTGATGCCAAACTCCCTCGGCAAGGCCGTGGAGGCGAGCGCCACCAGAGGTGGTCTGTCACAGCTTGCGCCAGGTATGATACCTGCCGCAGTCACCAGATGATCTTGATCCGGTACCTCGAAGCAACCGACCAGCCCCAACGTCAGCAGGGACGTTCCCAGAATCCGATAACTATTTTTCATTGGCTAACAATCACCTGCCTCTGCAAGACGACATGGCCCTCACACAGGCCACGGTCGCCGACTAGTCTCATTATTCGTGTCCGGCCCGACTCATCCAGAAGGAATTCAACGATGGCGAGACAGCACCAGTACCGCGTGACATTTTACGATCAACAGGGAACCTGTCATCAAGTGGAGCTTTCCACCGTCTATCAAATCAGGCGGGATCCCCAATGTGATCTCTGTCTGTTCGACACCCGGCAGTGCGTGGGGTCGGAAGAGATGCTGGAGCGCATGATACGGCAAAAAACCGGGCTTGAGCAGGAAATATCCATCATCAATGCCCGGCTCATCTGAGCAGACTCAGACCGGGACGGGGCGGGATTTGCCCTGATCGTCGATGGCCACATAGGTGAAGACGCCCTCGGTCACGCAGTACCGCTGGGCTTCGTTCTCCCGCAATACCGGCTTGACCCAGACCTCCAGCTTGAGTCGCATGGAGCTGCGACCAATCTTGAGGCAGCGACCGTAACAGCACACCACGTCACCCACCTTGACCGGGCTGTGGAAGGTCATCCCCTCCACCGAGACGGTACAGATGCGCCCTTTTGCCAGCTCCTTGGCCATGATGCCCCCACCTATATCCATCTGGGACATAATCCACCCGCCGAAGATATCGCCATTGGGGTTGGTATCGGCTGGCATTGCCAGGGTTCTCAGCAACAGCTCCCCATCGGGGTGGCGCTTGGTCTCTTCCATCATTACCGCTCTCTTTATCATGGATGGCGGCATGATAGGGGGCGATCCCCCCCTTGGCAAACCTCAATTGTCCCGGAGCGCGCGCCGTATCTGGTTTGCACGCCAGATGACCGACTCCGGGGCCCGGATGGCGACGACCCGTTCAGCCCTTCAAGGCCGCACCGTCCGCAAACCAGTGGGCCGGATCCGGCCAGCGATAGACGAAACCAAGCTGCTGGCAGATGCGCTGACCTTCGATGGGAGCAAACTCCCCCGCCGGCTCAACGAACTGCGGCGGCACCAGCCCGAGCAGGCGGCTCGCGAAGGGGTAGAGCTGCTCCCGGCGCGGGTGGACGGGGGCACTCAGATTGTAGGCATCCCCATCCTGCCCCCGGGCCAGCATCAGCTCACAGGCGGCTACCACGTCGTCCAGATGCACCAGGTTCACAGCCTGGCCTCCCCCGGCCAGCGTCTTGCCCGCCAGAAAACGGCCGGGGTGACGGTCAGGACCATAGAGTCCGGCCGGGCGCAAGATCATGGCGCAGTCAACATGCCCTTCCAGCACGGCAAGCTCGGCCGCCCGCATCCGCAAGCCTCTGTCATGGACTGGAGCGGGCGTATCCTCCTCCCCCTGTCCGGCCCCCCAGACCGAAGTCGCGCTGATAAACAGAACCCTCTGAACCCCCCCCTCCCTCGCCTGTCGACACAAGCTGGCCACGGACGCCGGGTAATCCCCGGTCTTGCTGGGGGGCACACAGATCACCAGGTCATGACAGCGAAAAGGCAGTGATCCCATGTCAGGGGTAAGCAACAGCGGCCAGGCGGCAATACCCTCCCCCCGCAGCCGTTCAGCCTTTTCGGCCGTACTGACCGTCACCGCGACAGATTGCCCCTGCTCTTGCAATGCCCTGGCCAGGGGCAACCCCAGCCAGCCGGCGCCCACGATACCCGTCTGATACTCAAATTCGTTCGTCATACCCGGATCCTGACAAAAAAAACGGCCATCCAATGATGACCGTCGAAAGTAACGAAGGAAATAGCCGGATTAACCGGTTACCTCCCACAGCGGGAAAATCGGGAGCGCACGCTCCTAATTCGTGGGCCTATCCTAGTGGCAGCGCGGTCAAAAAGCTTTGAAGCGGATCACAGTTGAAAAGGATTTCTGAAAGCGCTTTCACTGTTTTGCAAAAAAGTCGACCCGCACGGGGCCAACTTCATGACTCAGGCCACAGATTCCCGCCGTACCAGTTCGGCTTCGAATTTGAGCGCCAATCCCTCTACCGGCTTGTGATCCAGCAGCCTCAGGGCCAGCTCAGCTGCCCGCTCTCCCATCTCCTCGATGGGGTAACGTACCGTGGTGAGCTTGGGATAGATGTATCGGGCATAGGGGATATCATCAAAACCGACCACAGAGACCTGCTGGGGGATCTTGTAACCCCGCTCCAGCAGACAGGAGATGGCCCCCGCCACCATGGCATCGTTGAAACCAAGCACAGCGCTGAACTCGACGCCGCGCGCCAGCAGCTCGCTCATGGCCACATAGCCACCTTTTTCATCGGCATAGGCACGGCCGATGAGGGCAGGATCCAGCTCGATACCTGCCAGTTGCAGGGCGAAGCGATAGCCGGCCATCCGCTGCTGACCATCCACAAACTCCTCGTCATCGGAGGTGACGAAGGCAATCTTGCGATGTCCCGCGTCCAGCAGATGCTGGCAAGCCGTGGTGATGCCGGCCTGGTTGTCCAGCCAGACGCAGCGATCCTCGCAGCCTGGCACCTGACGGTTGATGAAGACGATGGGGGTCGTGCCCGACGCCAGCTCGCTGAGCTCTTCGTCAGGCAGCGCCTTGCTGTGAAGGATCAGGGCATCACACTGGCGCTGCAGCAGCGCCTGGATGGCGTGCCGCTCACGGGCCGCGTCGTGGTTGCCGGACACCACGATGGTGAACTTGTTCGCCTTGTCGACCATGCTTTCGATGCCGCGCATCATCTGAGCGAAGAAGGGGCCGCCACACAGATCCCCCACCAGCACACCGATACAGTTGGAGCGTTTGCTCACCAGGGCCTGGGCGAAGCTGTTTGGACGAAAGCTGAGCTCCTTCATGGCCGCGAGGACAGCCTCGCGCTTCTCGGGCGCCACCTGCGCCGTGTTGTTGATCACTCGAGACACTGTCGAAATGGAGACATTCGCCAGCTGAGACACATCTTTGATCGTTGCCACTCTCGATTCCTTTGTTGGAAAAGCCTGTCAGTGATGATCGGGCATTGTATCGAACCTGACAGACCAAGACGCGGCGCCCGATCACCTGGCAGGTTTCCTTTTGTAACAAAGCTTAAGGGATGATAACCATTCTGGGGCAAGAATGGGAGGCAGCCGCGACAACGACTGCCCCCGAACTCAATAGGCGTGATTCAGCTCGCGTTCCGACATGAAACGCAAAGGCTGCTGCAGCTTGTGTTGATAGATGAGATCGAAAGAGAGCACGTTCTGGACATAGTTGCGCGTCTCCCGATAGGGGATGCTCTCCACCCAGACATCCATCGGCTTGTTGTCGCTCTGCTCGCGCCAGCGCTTGACCCGGCCAGGACCCGCATTGTAGGCCGCCGCCGCCAGGATCCGGTTGCCGTCATACACATCCAGCAGGCGCTTGAGGTAGGCGCTGCCAAGACGAATGTTCATGGCCGGGTCGAACAGTTGCTGCTCGTTGCGATAGGGCACCCCAAGCTTGCCGGCCGTCTCTTTCGCGGTGGCAGGCATCAGCTGCATCAACCCCCGCGCCCCGACCGGTGACTGGGCCAGGGGATAGAGTGCGCTCTCCTGACGGGAGATGGCGTAGAGCAGACTGGTGTTCATGGTGCGCTCTTGTGCCATCTGGGAGAAGGTGCGCTTGAGGGGCAGCGGGAAGCGCAGATCCAGCGCATCCCAGGCCTCGGCACGGATGCTGGAGAGGATCGCCAGCTCGTGCCAGCCCTGGTTGAGGGCGATGTGACCAAACTCCAGACGCTGGGCCACGCTGTTGCGATCCATGTTGTGGATCCACTCAGAGCGGGCCGCCGTGATCTCGTTCATCGCCAGCAGTTCACGCACCCGCAGCAGGAAGGGCCAACGGCGACTGGCACTTTGCCAGTCCGGCACCTTGTGCGCCACGCTCTGGTTCTTCATGCGATAGGGCACACCGATGCGCTGGGCCGCCATGAAGCCGTAGAAGCCGCGCAGGTTCGCAGTCTCGAGATAGAGGTCCCGCGCCGGTTTCTGCCGCCCCTGTTTCTCCAGCGAGCGCGCCATCCAATAACGCCAGCGATCCTCTTTTTGCAGCCCCATGGGCATCCGCTTGACCCAGCCTTCGAGGCCGCGCCAATCCTGCTCCCAGATGGCAAGACGGGCCCGCAGCTCCACCAGCTCCGGATCCTTGAGCCGCACCAGGGCCGTATCCAGCCAGGCGCGCTGGTCAGAAGAGCGGTCCAGCAACAGGCGGCGGGCGGCCGCCTTCTCCACCCGATTCACCTCGGCATGGTTCAGGCCGAAGCGACGGGCCATCTCCCCCAGCTGGCGCAGAACCGCGTCGGGCTCCTGATTGGCGTAGCGGGCCAGCCCCAGGGAGAGCAGATGCCGCGACGGGGGCGCCGCCGTGAAGTTGGCCGGATTCATCGCCCGCACGGGTTGGTCATACAGGGCGATCATCTGATCGCCATACCCCTTCATGCCGCTGCCGAGCTGGGCCCCGAGGTGGCGAATGAGGTTGGGGTTCTGGGCCTCGAAAGCCAGGTTCATGCGCTCCCAGATCTTCTCCTGAGTACGCAGACCCGCCTGCTGCCAGAGCTGGAACAGGGGATCGCAGGCATCGGGCCTGGATTGACCGCTCAACCAGAGCTTGCCTGCCTCCTGCAGGGCTTCACTCTGGTGCCCCGTGTAGTAGCGGGCCTGATAGTGCTGACAGAGCAGATCGGTGGAGCTTGGCTTGGCCGGATAGAAGCGCAGGAACTGGGACCACTGCTGGCTCTGGGCAAGATAGGTGAGATAGCTGCGCTCGAGCCGGTTGGACTGGGGGGTGTCCCCGTGCTGGCGGATGAAGCGGGTCACATCGTTGTAGTCTGCCGCCCCGGGACGGAACGCAAGCTGGTAGTAATCCAGATAGGGCAACAGCGGATAGTGGATCAGGCGTGCCCGAAGCTGGCTGAATTTGACCTGATCATTGGCACGCACGGCCTCATGGGCCTGGCGATAGAGAGACTGCTCCATGGTCTGCGCGAAGGCAGGAGCCAACAGCCCCGGCATCCAGAGCGCAGACAAGATGATTCCCTGCACGACTTTCACGAATGGCATTCTCCCCTTGAAGGCATAACCACCGCCAAAGGGCGGTGGTGACATACCTTCATTCTACCCGCTAAGCACGGGGGCTACGCCACACTATTTTTATCGGTGCAGACGGGGCGATCACCGCGTACCTGGCGGCTGACATAGCGTTCAAGGTAGGGAACAGGGAGCGGCTTGGAGGCGAGGTATCCCTGGAAGAAATGGCAGCCCTGCGCCTGCAGAAACTCCAGTTGCTGGCGGGACTCCACTCCCTCCGCCGTCACGTTGAACCCCATGTGGCGGGCCATGGCGATCACGGCCTCGACGATGGCCATGTTGTCACCATCCTTGGGAATGTCCTGGATGAAAGAGCGGTCGATCTTGAGCTCGTCCGCCGGCAGCCGCTTGAGGTAGCTCAGGGAAGAGTACCCCGCCCCGAAGTCATCGATGGCAAAGCTGATGCCCAAGGTCTTGAGTTCCGCCATCTTGCTGATGGTGTCTTCCGCATGACCCAGCACCACCGACTCGGTGATCTCCAGGTTGAGGCAGGCGGGATCCATGCCGGTGGCCGCCAGCACGTCGTGAATGCGATCGACAAAGTCGGGAGCATGGAACTGTTTGGCACTCACGTTGACCGAGAGCTGGGGGACGTGGATCCCGCTCTCCTCCCAGGAGACGTACTGGGTACAGGCTTCGTGCAATACCCAGTTGCCGATGTCGACAATGAGATCCGTTTCCTCGGCAATGGGGATGAACTCGGCAGGCGACACCAGGGCACGCCCGGGAGGTTGCCAGCGGATCAGTGCCTCGACACCGATGATCTCCCCCCCCGCCACCATGTGCTGGGGCTGGTAGTGGAGAGTCAGTTCCCCATTGTCGAGGGCACTGCGCAGCTCGTTGTGAATGTGCAGACGCCGGTCGGCCTGCAACTGCATGGAGGCATCGAAGAAGCGCCGGGTCTTGCGGCCCGCCGATTTCGCCTGATACATGGCGGTGTCAGCCTGCTTGAGCAGATCCCCCGCCTCCTGCTCCCGACCGGGGAAGAGGGTGATGCCGACACTGGCGCCGATGTGCAGCACCTGGCCTCTGAAATCATAGGGAGCGGCGATCTCCCCGATGAGCCGCTCCGCGATGAGGTCGGCCTGCATCTCCGCCTGGGGCGGGCTGATGGAAAGCGCTGGCAGCAACAACACGAACTCGTCGCCGCCGAGACGGGCCAGACAATCCCCCTGGCGCACCAGCCGCTTGAGACGGCTGGCCACCTCCTTGAGCAGCCAGTCGCCAGTGGCGTGACCCAGGGAATCATTGATGGTCTTGAAGTGGTCGAGATCGATGAACAGCAGGGCCCCTATAAGGTGACTGCGATTTGCATCGGTGAACGCCTGGGTCAGGGTTTCGTGCAACTGACGGCGATTGGGCAGGCCGGTCAGCTCGTCATAGAAGGCGAGATCCTGAATGCGGCGCTCCGCCGCCTTGCGCTCGGAAATATCCTCGAAGAAGATGACATAGTGGCTGATCCCCCCTTTTTCATCCTGCACCGGCGTGACGATCTCCCACTGGGGATAGGCGTGACCGTCGGCGTGCAGGCGCAGGGTTTCCCCCTGCCAGCGATCCAGGGCGTTGAGCTCGTAACCCAGGCCTCCCAGCCCCGACCAGAGATCGTTGCCAAGATGCAGACCAATCACCCCCTGGTTGTCAAAGCCGGTGATCTGGCTGAAGGCGTAATTGACCCGCAGGATCTTGAACTCGGGATCCGTGATGATGATCCCTTCGTGAGTTTCAAAGGCCACCGCAGACAGCCGCATCAGGGCATCGCTCTGCAGGCGCTCCAGCTCGGCCACCATGCGCACCGAGAAGATGGTCAGGACGGAATCCAGATCCGTGGTCCGGGTCTGGCTCGGGAACAACAGGGCGAGATGACCCAGGATCTGACCGTTGCGATCGAGCAGCGGCTGGGCGTAATAGTGCTGGCCCGGGGGCAGGTCAGGATACCCGGTCAGGGGTTCACTCACGGGGACCGCGCTGGAGGGCCCCTGGCGATAGAGCTGCTGGCAGGGCATGTCACAGAGGGCATACTCCTTGACGTCGATGCCGTGGCTCGCCAGCACTCTCAGCCTGTCGAGACCAACCCGCTCCGTCAGCCAGACGGCAGTGGCTCCCAGGATATGGGCCAGCTCGTTGACCAGGGTCTGGCAAAAATCGAGCCCCGTCTTGGCGGAGAGCGCCTGCGCCAGCTTGGCCAGCAAGGGGGCCTGCAACATGGGAAGCGGCGGTGTCACGCCTGCGGGGGAGTTGGCGCGATCCATCTCGCGATGCATCATTTCGAGGGGGGCAAGCCAGCCACAACAGAGCCCCTGCGCAGGCACATACTGACCGTACCAGAGCGCATGGTGTACCTTGCCGTCCTCATCGCGCAGGTGGCCGATGAACTGGCCTGGCTGGCAGGAATCGTGGAGTCTTGCAAGAAAATCGGCGAAACCCGCTTCATCTTCCCGCTCAAGTTGGGTGGCCCAGGGGTGGGCTTCCTCCCCTGCCCAGGGTTCACAAGAGACATGATCAGACAGGCTCCATTGCCCATGCTGCCGATCATAAAACCACATCATCTGGGTGGCTTGCTGCTTCATCTACGACTCCAACCACTACAACCACGTTATCCACCCCGACTCCTGCAGAAAAGCATATCCGTTTGCGCGCATATCTCCACCGGCGCATGGCAATGATTTTGCGATGCGATGAGGCGATGTGGGTGGAGAAAATTCGAGACTATGCGGCAAAAACCAAACATCGGGTCGACACAAGGCGCTGCCGAGGGGGGACAGAAACGATCCTATTTGCTGATACTGCCTGCCTGTTTCACTGAGCTCAAGCGGTTTTTGGCATGAAACGGGAAAAGCTCACAATTTATGGACAGCGGGATTCCCAAGGGTATTTTTCGTGACACAGATCACATTTTGATTTGGCGACATGGGTAATCTGGAGGTGAAGACACAAGCAAGACGACCCGAAGGGGGCCATTATGAAAATCGAAATGACCAGTAAAATCATCGACATCACCCCAGCCATCCGCGAGCGCATTGAATCCCGTTTTGAAAAGCTCGAGCGTCTTCAGGTGCCTCTTATCACACCCCATGTGATCATCTCCAAAGAGCGTTTGATGTATATCGTCGAAGCCACTATCGGCATTCCCAACGGCAAACTGTTTGCGCAGGCAGAGCACGAGGATCTCTATGCTGCCATCACGGACCTGGGCCAGAAGCTGGAACGCCAGCTCAACCGTCACACGGAAAAACCCATCGCCCGTCGTGCCGCCGGCAAGGAAGTGCCCCAACCGGACGAAGCAGACGCCTGACAAGGTTCACCACTCATAAAGCAAAAGGCGGGTTATCCCGCCTTTTTGCATTCTACCGTGCCGTCACCCCAGCCAGCGCAGTCTGGCATCCACCCCTTGCGCAAGCTCATCGAGCAGCGGCAGCATCATCAGCGGAGCCTCCTCCCTGGGGTCAGCGCCCATAGGTCGGGCCTGCCAGCGCTCGCGACCCAGTGCCGAGAGGTTGTCGTACACCGCGGGATCCAGCGCGGGCGTTCGGCTCACCAGTGGCGGGGAGCGCAGCGCCAGCCAGAGTCTCACATCCGTCATGCACCCGCCTTGTTGCAGACGCTCGTTGAGGCTGGTGGCATCGATCTCTTCCACCCCGCCTTGCAGGGACGCCCGGGGCATCAGACCGAAACGGGAGCGCCAATCCAGCTCACCCGACGCAGGCTTGGGCGGGGCATCAAACCAGGGCTGCTCTTCCACTGCATCAGTCAGCAGCGCCAGATGCAGCCTGAAGTCGGCACGGTCCCCCGAACGGAGATCCTGGTTGAGCCGTTGGCCCAACTGGGCCTCATCCACGAGCAAGCGGTCACGAATCGCACTGGGCAGCATGAGATAAATCTTGGAAATGAAGGTTTCATTGCTTATCGGCCATCAACCCGATCCTTTAAGCATTAAAAATCCCAGCAGAGGGGTTCACAAGCGCGACAGATCTGTTAGTATGCGCCTCGCACTTGGGGAGGGGTTCCCGAGCGGCCAAAGGGATCAGACTGTAAATCTGACGGCTCTGCCTTCGAAGGTTCGAATCCTTCTCCCTCCACCATCTTTCAGAAAGCCCGGCCTTGTGCCGGGTTTTCGCTTTTCTGCCTTCCACAAATCCCCTTCTTCTCTACAAAAAAACGGGAGGCCAGGCCTCCCGTCAATATATGCACGCTCTCACCCCGAACCTGCTGGCGACAGCTGTCATCAGCAGGTCGGGCAGAGGGGGATAAGCGTCCCCCCAGGCATCTGTCTTGTCATCCGCCCCCCCTTACAGGGTGAAGCGATAGAAGATATCCACCGCCTGGGCCACCCCGCTCATGGCCTGCAGATAGAGCCTTGGCATCAGCTCGTAGCGCAGCTTGAATTCGGCGATGGGGCTGAACACCCCGACCCCGTACTGGAACTGCAAGCCGGGCAGCAGGTAGGCCGACAGGGTCACCTGGGTGTCATCGCCACTGCCTGCTGTATCGAGGGCCACGTCGCTCATGCCGAGGGACTCCCCGATGCTGGAGACCACGCCGCTCGCCTGGCTCACGGCCCCCGACACCAGCAGGCCGTTGAAGCCGCCATCCTCGCCGCTGGTCTGCAATCCCTTGCCCCGCAACAGATAGGAGAGCTGTTCGGACTGCGCCATCTGCGGTTCGGAATAGACAGTGATCTTCGGCTTGGCGGCCGGCCCCGTCACCCGCACCCCGACGGTCACGTTGTCCTCGATGGTGTCCGGATCCCGATAGGTCTCGATGTTGAGATAGGGCTGATCGATGGGGCCGGAGAAGAGGATCCGCCCCTCCTTGATGATGAGGTTCTGGCCATAGGCCTTGAAGCGCCCGTCCCTGAGCTCCAGTTGCCCGTTGCCCGAGAGCGGCTTGGAGGGATCCTGGCGAATGTTGAGGGCCCCTCCCACCTTGGTCTTGAGTCCCATGGCTTCAAGGCGGACGTCGTCCCCGAGCCGGATGGCGAGCCTGATCTCCATGGGCAGCGGTGCCGCCTTGGGGACCGGCGGCAGATCGTCGTAGATGACGGTGACATCATCGGAGACCGCTACCGCGCTGTCTGGCAGGCTCTTGACCAGGATGCGCGACCAGGGGATGTCCACCTGCCCGGTCACCCTGGTCTCCTCCCCGAGAGAGATGGCGATGTCAGGTGTCACCCTGACCCGGCCCATGCCCGGGTACTGGGCTTCCAGCTCCTTGCCCTGAATAGTGAGGCTGCCAGTCACCGGCTGCTGGGCCCAGCTCAGCCAGCCCCCCAGCACCAGGGGGCCCTTGCCCACCATCATGGAGCCGTCGAGTTCGGCCCGGTTGCCTTCTATCTTGAGGCGGGTCACCAGCTTGGAGAGGGTCACCATGTCGGAGTGGGTCTGAACCTCCCCCTCCTTCAGGCTCAGCTCGCCATACAGCAGGGGGGCAGCCAGGGTACCGTCGAAGCGGGCATCCGCCGAGATGACCCCTTGCAGGGAGCGCACTTCGGGAATGAGGGGCGCAAAGGTCGCCAGCTTCAGATCGTCAAACCTGAGTTGACCGCCGAGGTTGCCGCGTCCGGCGGGATCCCGGATCAGCAGATCGGTGTCGATGTTGCCGATCTGCTCGGAGGCGAAATCGACCCGGATGGCGGCCTGCTGGCGCTCGAAGTCGATCCCGAGCTCGAGGCGCTGGTAGTCGGTCTTGAGTTCGTCTGCGACGAAGGTCCCAGGCGTGGTGCGCACGGTGGCGTGCAGGGTCGGCTGGTTGCCGCGCCAGCTGGCGCGCCCGTCGGCCGACAGCACCGCCTGCCAGCGGAAATTGTCCGGCAACCAGGGGCGCAGCCGCTTGAGATCAAATTCGTTCAGGGCAAATTCCAGATTGCCCTGGGACTGGGCTATCCGGCTCCCCTTGACGCAGAGACTGGCCTTCTGGGACGCGAGGCAGAGATCCCCCATGGTCAGCTGCTGTTTCGGCAGATCCAGGTCCAGAGACCAGGGGGCGGTCAGCGCCCAGCGCTTGAGGGGGGTCTTGATCTTCAGCTCGGCAAGGGCGCCACGCCAGCGGTCACCGCGCAGGCTGCCATTCAGGCTGAGGTCTGCCGCCAGGGGATCCCCCTTCATGGTCAAGGTGAGCCCGTGGCGCTCGAGATCGCCGCTCAGGTTCAGGGCGATTTGCGAGAGCTTGGTCTCCCCCTGCGCCAGGCTCGCCACCGTCACCGCCACCTCACCGGCGGGCTTCTCCCCGACCAGGGCGTTGGCCCTGATGACGGTCTCCTTGAGGACGGTGCCCGCGTAGGCGAGTCGGCCCGACACCAGATCGGCATTCACGCGCGGCGCCTGCTGGTTGCCGGTGACGCGCACCTGGCCCTTGATGTCCCCTCCCAGACCCGGGTAGATACCCCCAAGCTTGGGCGCATCCAGATCCGCATCCAGCTTCCAGGCCTGGGTCGTGAGCGAGCCTTTGGCCTGCAGCCGGTTGGGGCCGCTTTGCAGCGCCAGGGCCGGGATGGTCCACTCCATCTTGTCGTTGCCGCTGAGCCTGCCCTGCAAGGCCAGGGGATACTGGTTGAGCTTGCCATCCACCTTGAGCTCGGGCAGGACCAGCTGCCAGTGGCCCGCCTCATCCAGATCGAAGCGACTGGTGATCTTGCCCGCCAGTACCCCCTTGATCTCGGGCACCAGCTCCGCCGGGTTGATCCCCTTGAATTCGGTCGTCCCCTGCCACTGGACCCCCTTGCTCCAGGCCAGCTTGCCGTCGACCTTGAGCTCCCCCTTGAGGGCCCCCAGCAGCAGCTCGATGCGGCTCAGCTGGTTGAGATCCCCCTTGCCCGAGAGCGCCACCTTGAAGGGGGGCACATCGGTCCCCTTGCCGGCGGTGTTGAGCGCAAACTGGTAACCGGAGAGCTTGCCCTTGGCGCTCAGGGTGCCCTTGTCCAGCCGATAGCTGGGCTCATCCTTGGCGGGCTTGTGCAGGGGCCAGGAGAGGCTCTTCCAGTCCAGCGCCAGATCGAAGGGCAGATCCGGGTCGAGGGCCGCGAGGGATCCTTTGAGATTGGCGCCCACCGGCCCCTTGGCCTTGAGTGCCAGCCCAAGCTTGCCCACAGAACCGTCCAGGACGAGATTGACCTGCTCCCCCTTGAGCTCCCCGTCCAGCAGCCCTTGACGCGCCTTGGCATCCAGAGTCAGGGCGAGGGGGTAATCCTCGTGCAGGCGCACCTGACCACTCAAGGTCAGATCCGCCATGGCATGGCGCAAGGAGAGCTCCCGGATGTCGATGCGCTCCTCCTCGGCGGTGGCCGACAGCAAGAGGTTGTCTAGCCCCTCCACCAGCTCACCTTGCTGATAACGGAACGCCGTGGCTTTCAGCCCCTCCAGCTGGATGGGGAAAGGCAGTCGCACCGCCGGCAGCACCATGGGCTCGGGCTTGCTTGCGGCCTGCATCTTGTCACCGGGGGCAGCCTTGCCCTCGCCGGCCGCCAGGGTGGCGCTTTTCTCATCCGCCGGTTTGGCGCCCTTGTCACTGGCCGCCTCCGCCGGGGACGGTGCCAGCACCACGTTCAGGCCATCGAGCACGGGGCCGCGCACGATGAGCCCGGCGCGATCTAGGGCGGCGCCAATGTCCAGATCCTTGAGGGTGATCGTCACGCCGGGCACCGCCACATCGAGATCGGCAACCTTGAGGCTGTCGACCTGGATTTTGAGCGGCAACGGATGCCAGACGAAGGGCTCCGACGGCTCTTCCGGCACCGGCTCGGACTCCGCCACCCGGACAACGGGGCGAGTCACCGCCAGAGACTTGATCCAGAGCTTGCCCTGCAGGAGCTTGCCCAGATCCCAGTCCAGCACGGCCCGCTCCACGGTGACATCCACCAGCTCGTCCCGCCAGCCAACCCCTTCGAAGGTCCAGCCATACCCGAGTTGCCCCGCCACCAGCTCCCCCTTGAGGGAGGGCAGCGCGGCTCTGGCCTGTTGCCACAGCCACTTGTTGCCCTGATGGGTGAAGCCCAACAGGCTGACGCCGATGAGCAGCAGGAAGAAGAGGCCCATGAGCCACAAGAAAATGCGTTTTACCCAGATCACGATGCAGACCCCTGCAAGGAAAGCAGCCGCAGCGGCCAGAAAAGAGAAAGAAGAGGATGTGCGCCTGGTTGCCGGGTCATAGTTCCGGCCCCAGCGCGAAGTGCAGCCGCAGCGGCTTGTCCTCCTCGGAGATGCCCACCGCCAGATCGAGCCTGACCTGACCGATGGGGGTGACCCAGCGCACCCCGACCCCGGTGCCTATCTTCCAGGCCTCGCTGTAGTCGACGGTGGCGGTCCCGGCGTCCACGAACAGGGCGCCGAGCCACTTCTCGCTGAAGCGGTAGTTGTACTCCAGGCTGCCGACGCTTGCGTAGCGCCCGCCGGTCAGCTTGCCATCGTCCCCCCGTGGCGAAATGGTCTCGTAACCGTAACCCCGGACCGTCTGATCGCCGCCGGTGAAGAAGCGCAGGGAGGGGGGGACCAGGGAGAAATCATCCCCGACGATGGCCCCCTGTTCGGCCCGCATCAGGAAACGGTGATCTTCGCCCAGGGTGCGCAGCCACTTGCTGCGCCCCCACACCCGCATGAAGCTGATATCGGACCCCCAGTAGGGGCTCGAGAACTCCATCGTCAGTTGCTGGCGATCCCCCCAATCCGGCACCAGACCGCCGCGCACCCGCAGCCGTGACCAGGAGACGCCGGGGATCAGCAGCAGGCTGTTCCCCTCGTCCTGACCCTGGACGTAGCGCTCGTTCTCCAGGCGCACAAAGACGTCTCTGTCCCAGCTCTCCGGTCGGCGTGTCCAGCGGTGCACCCCGAAGGTGGCCAGATCGGAGCGGGTGTCGTTGTTGTCGGTGTATTGATAGCCCGCCTGCAGGGAGTAGTAATCCCGTAGCGGGTTGCCCACCGGGATCTGGTAGTCGAAGCTGAGCTCCGCTTCCGGCGCCGAGATCTTGGCGGTGCTGGAGAGGCGGTGACCATAGCGGTTCACCCAGGGTTTCTCCCAGGTGGCACTCAGGCGCGGCCCCACGTCCGTGGCATAACCGATACCGGTCTCAATCTCGTGATCGACCCGGTTGGAGAGGGTCACCTGCACCGGCACCCGGTTGCCCTCGGCCTGGCTGATCAGGGGTTTGATGTCCACCTGCTTGAACAGCTTGGTGGAAGAGACATCCTGGGACATCTCCGCCAGACGGATCGCCAGATAGGGGTCGCCGCTCTTGATGTTGATGAGCGGGCGAATAAGGTGCAGTGCCTCCGGCGTCGCGTCATAGCGGATCTCGCCGAAATGGTAGCGCGGGCCGGAGCGAAACAGGATGTAGATCTCCGCCTTGCCCTGTTCCGGGAAAACCTTGACCTGGCTCTTGCTGATCTTGGCGTCAAAATAGCCGCGGGCCAGCCCCAGACTGCCGAGATCCGCCTTGATGGATTCATATTTGCCGTGGTTGAGGGGATCTCCCTCCTTGAGGGGCAGCTTGTCCAGCAGCTCGCTGTACACCTCGTCGCTCCCCGCATCCCCTTCCAGCAGGATGTCGAGGCGCGAGATGATCACGGGTTCCCCCCGCTCAATCTCGATCACCACCTTGGCGGGCGTCTTCTTGTCGCGGTTCAGAGTGATCTTGGGCTGGTAGTAGCCATAGACCTGCAGCGCCTTCTGTACGCTCTCGGTGATCTTGGCGCGGGCGGGGCGGTACTGGCGTTCCTGATAGACGGGCAGGGCGTTGAGGTAGGCCTCGACGTTGTCTTTCTGCTCTCCCCTGACCCCCTTGATCTGGTAGGTCAACTTGGCCGCCATGGCGGGCATCGCCATCAGCCAGAGAGCGAGGGCGAGCAGCAAGAGACCGGGCCCGGGGCGACGGGATCGCCCGGATGAAGTGCTCCCGGTGAGAAAAGTAGGATAGCATCCTGTCAAACGTCATTTTCCCCGAATAACATGATTTAAAGATTGTGTTATTTAGTACGATACCGAGACTCATCCCGGGCGAGTGCCGCTCATCCTAGCATAATCGCGACGGCGAAATCCCACGCTCGGGGCCCCTTTGCGTGCCGCTCTGCCGCCCCCGGTGCGGGGATCGCTTCGGCCCAGCAAGGAGCCAGCCGGGTGTGAGGAGCCAAACTGCGCACAATCCGGGCAAGGGGCGAACAAAACGCCACCACCGACCCCGCCACGCCGGATCTCCCCTGGCGGCCTTGGGCTGGCAGCAGGGTCCGGCTCGTCGCGACAACCCTTGTCGGACACCCCGCATCCGGCGGGTTTCGTCAACCCGTCCCCCTCGACTTGCTCCGTGCCCTCTTCCCCGCCCTGCCTGCTATTGAACAGGAAAATAAGTTTAAATCAATCACTTGAATAGATGGCACTAAAGCTTCGTTCAATTCAATCGATTTATCCCGCTGCCCCTGCGCTCCTGCCTGTCCCACACTGATCCCAATCATCGCAGGAGAGACCCCATGCACCTACGTAGCGAACAACTGGCTGACTACATCGCCGACCGACTCGAGTTCATCACCTTCCTGGCCTGCTGCAGCGCCCTGCTGGCCTTGCTGACCGGCATGAACGGCCAGCAGGCCCTCGCCTTCACTGCGCTCAATCTGCCCTTTGGCCTGGCCCTGCTGCTGGGCATGGCCCTGCTCGCTCCCCTGTCTGCCCACTGGCGCCTGCCCGGCATAGTCCTGCTGCTGGTGAGCGCAGCCCTGGCCACCCTGCAGATGGGGGGCAACTGGCTCAACCCCCTGGCCATCTGGAGCCTCTATGCCCTGCTGGGGCTGGAGATCCTCTGGCAATCCCGGGCCAGGGTCCCCCTGGCCGCCGGCCCCCGGAGCCGGGTCTCGCGCCCGAGGGGCTGACGCGGAGGCGCAATTGCAGTAATCTTGCGCCCCCTTTCCCCTCGCCGAGGAGCATTCCGATGAAAAAAGCCTGTGCCCAGCACATCCTGGTCAAGACCGAGAAACAGTGTCTGGAAATCAAGGAGAAGCTCGCCAAGGGCGCCGATTTCAGCCAGATGGCCAAGCGTTTCTCCACCTGCCCTTCCGGCAAGCGTGGCGGCGATCTGGGAGAGTTCTCCAAGGGGGACATGGTCAAGTCCTTCGACGATGCCGTGTTCAAGGGGGAGTTGCTGACCGTGCTGGGGCCGGTGCGCACCAAGTTCGGCTTCCACCTCATCAAGGTGCTCTATCGCAGCTGATCCAGGGCGACGAGGCCATCGGTTCTCTGAGCCGCACGCCTGGGATTGATGATCATTTACTAACGTTATCAGGCAATTAAGTTTATCCTTCTGGGCATAGTTCCATCCTGACCCGTGGATCCCTCATATGCACAGCTCTTTGTGGTGGCCGCTGCTGACCTGGCTATTGCCCCTTTGCGGGGCCCTTGGCAGCCGCGCCCATCTCTGGCCCTGGTGGCTCGGCTTCATCCTCTGTCTCGCCAGCGCCCTCCTCAGCCTCGTGCTGCTGCTGCGCCTGCCCTGGCGCTATCGCCGCACCACCAACCTCTGGCCGGATATCTGGGGCATAACTCCCCTGCTGTTGCCCCTGCTGTTTCTCGTCCAGGCGTTGCGCTCCCCCCTCACCAACGACGTCAGCACGGATCCCTACCATCCGCCACGGCTCCAGTGGGCCGAGCTGCTCAGAAGCCCGGAGGATCTCCCGGTCTCCCCCCCGCCCCTGCAACTATTTCCAGGCAACCCCGGTCCTCTCTATACCCGGGCATCCCCGGTCGAAGTGCTCGCGGAAGCCGAGGAACTGATGACGGAGCTGGGCTGGCAGGTTCGCCCGGGCAGCGAGGGTATCGATGCCGTCGTCACCACCGGCTGGTTCGGGTTTCAGGATGACGTGGCCCTGCGGGTCTTTGCCGGGCCCAAAGAGACCCGTATCGACATGCGCTCCGCCTCGCGCCAGGGGCGCAGCGATCTGGGGGTCAACCGGGCACGGATCATCGATTTCCTGAATCGGTTGAACGAGCGTCTGGGCGGGGCCTACAAGCCCAAGATGGAGAAGCTCAAAGAGGAACAAGATGCGCATTGAGGTCAAACCGGACCGGGCCTACGACTGGTTCATCCGCCCCTTCTTCTGGCTGCAGAAACGCAACTACGGTCAGGTGCTGATCCCGGGCAAGTGCTGGGGGCGCTCCCCCAGGCTGTTCGCCGCGGTCGCCACCCTCTACGGCGTCATCAACCGCAAGCGCTCCCCCATCGACCCCGTGCTGCGCTCCCTGGTGACGGTGCGGGTCTCCCAGCTCAACTGGTGTCGTTTCTGTGTCGACATCAACGCCATGACCCTCGTCAAGCGGGCAGGCTCCAGCGACAAGGTGGAGGCGCTGGCCCGGTGGCGCGACAGCCCCTTGTTCGACGAGCGGGAACGGGCCGTGCTGGACTATGCCGAGGCCATGACCGGGCTGGATGGCGTGAGCGACGAGCAGGCCGCCCGCCTCAAGCCCTGGTTCGATGACGACGCCCTGGTGGAGCTCACCGGCCTCATCGCCTTCCAGAACATGTCCGCCAAGTTCAATGCCGCTCTCGACATCGCTCCCCAGGGGTTCTGCCAGTTGCCGGTGCAACCCGAGAGTCCCCTCGACAAGGGGCAGGGATGAACAGGGCACGCCTGCTGCTGTTGCTGGCGATGGGGGTCCTGGTCGGCACCTTCTTTGCCCTCGACCTTGACCACTATCTGAGCCTCACCCAGTTGCAGGCTCATCAGGCGCGCCTGGCCCTTTGGGTCGACCGCCATGTTGTCGCAGCCAGCCTGCTGTTTCTGGTGATCTATGTGCTCACCACCGCCCTCTCCCTGCCGGGGGCGGCCCTGCTCACCCTGGCGGGCAGCGCCGTCTTCGGCATCCTGTGGGGGCTCTTGCTGGTCTCCTTTGCCAGCTCCCTCGGCGCCACCCTGGCCTTTCTCAGCGCCCGCTTCCTGCTGCGGGACTGGGTCGAGACACGCTTTGGCGACAAGCTGGCGAGCGTTCAGGCCGGCATGCAAAAGGAGGGGGCCTTCTATCTGCTGAGCCTGCGCCTCATCCCCCTCTTCCCCTTCTTTCTGGTCAACCTGGTGATGGGGCTCACCCCCATCAGAGTCAGCACCTACTACTGGGTCAGCCAGCTCGGCATGCTGCCGGGCACCCTCGTCTACGTGCTGGCGGGAAGCGAGCTGGCTACCCTCACCAGCACAGGCAACCTCTTCTCCCCCGGCCTGCTGGCCGCCCTGACCCTGCTCGGCCTGATGCCCTGGCTGATGCGTGCCTTGCAGCGCCGTCTCGCCCTCTACCGGTTGCACGCCCCCTACCGCAAGCCTGCGCGCTTTGACTACAACCTGCTGGTGATAGGTGCCGGCGCCGGAGGCCTGGTCACCAGCTACATCGCCGCCGCGGTGAAAGCCAGAGTGGCCCTCATCGAGCAGCACAGGATGGGAGGGGATTGCCTCCATACCGGCTGCGTCCCCTCCAAGTCGCTGATCCGAAGCGCCCGCTTCGCCATTGAACAGCGCAAGGCCGGGGAGCTTGGTTTTACCCCGAGCCAGAGCCGCGCCGACTTCGCCGCCGTGATGGCGCGGGTCGCCCGGGTCATCGAGGAGGTCGAACCCCACGACTCGGTGGCGCGCTATGAAGGACTTGGGGTGGAGTGCATCCAGGGGCGGGCGCGAGTCACCTCCCCCTGGGAGGTGGAGGTCAACGGCAAGCGCCTGACCAGCCGTCATATCGTGATCGCCACCGGCGCCCGCCCCCGGGTGCCCGCACTGCCGGGGCTGGACAGGGTTCCCTACCTCACCTCCGACACCCTCTGGCAGCGACTGCGCGAGCCCCCCCGCCATCTGCTGGTGCTGGGAGGGGGCCCCATCGGCTGCGAGCTGGCCCAGAGCCTGGCCCTGCTCGGTATCCCCGTCACCCTGGTGGAGCAAGGCCCTCAGCTGCTGCCCCGGGAAGATAGGGACGTCGCCGGGGCCCTGGCCGCACAGCTGGAGCACGACGGCGTCACCCTGCACCTCGGCTGGCAGGCTACCTCGGCCGGGTATATGGACGGTAAAGACACCAACCTGCCCATCCGGCTGCACCTGCGCCGGGGGGACGAGACGCTGGTGGTTGAGGGGGACCAGCTGCTGCTGGCCCTTGGCCGGGAGGCCAACGTGAGCGGTTTCGGGCTGGAGGCGCTGGGGGTTGAACTGGCCCCCGACGGCACCCTGGCCATCGACGGCTTCCTCACCACCAACTACCCCAGCATCCTGGCGGTGGGGGACGTTGCCGGCCCCTACCAGTTCACCCATTTTGCCGCCCATCAGGCCTGGTATGCCGCCATCAACGCCCTCTTTGGCCAGTTCAGGCGCTTTCGGGCAGACTACAGGGTCATGCCGGCGGCCACCTATACCAGTCCGGAGATAGCCAGGGTCGGCCTCAACCAGAAAGAGGCTCATGCCCGAGGCATCCCCTTCGAGTCGACCCGCTTCGAGATGGCCGAGCTGGATAGAGCCATCACCGACGGCGAGTCAGGGGGCTTTGTCGAGGTGCTGACGGTGCCGGGCCGTGACAGGATACTCGGGGCCACCATAGTGGGTGCTCACGCCGGCGAGCGGATCGCCGAGTTTGCTCTCGCCATGCGCCACCGCCTGGGACTTGGCAAGATCCTCGCCACCGTTCACCCCTACCCCACCCTGATGGAGGGGAACAAGTACGTGGCTGGCGCCTGGCGCCGTGCCCGCCAGCCCGGGCGCCTGCTGGCGCTGCTGGCCCGTTATCACCGCTGGCGCCGCGGCGCCTGACTCTGACGAGGCAACCATCATGTTCAAGACCCGACTTCGCGCCCTGCTCCGTCCCCTGATAGCCGCTGTCCCCCTGCTGCTGGCCTCCCCGCTCCACGCCAATGACGCATCGTGGCAGCAGACCTTGCTGGCCGCCAGGGGGCAGACCGTCTACTTCAACGCCTGGGGGGGCAGCCCCGAGATCAACGCCTACCTGGTGTGGGCCAGGCAGGAGATCGCTCGCCAGTACCAGGTCGAGCTGGTGCAGGTGAAGGTGGATGACATCGCCCAGAGCGTGAGCCAGTTGCTGGCCGGCAAACAGACTGGCAAGACGTCGAACGGCCCCATCGACCTGCTCTGGGTCAACGGCGAGAACTTCAAGGCGCTCAAGGAGCAGGGGCTGCTGGGGGCTCCCTTTACCGACGAGCTGCCCAACATGGTCCTGGTGGACACCGCCCTGCCGGTGAGTGAGGACTTCACCGTGCCGGTCGAGGGGCTGGAGGCCCCCTGGGGCATAGGCCAGCTCAATCTGATGGTGGATGACGACCAGGTAGACACACCTCCCATCTCGGCGGCCGCCCTGCTGGCCTGGGCCAAGGCTCACCCCGGCCGCTTCACCTACCCCAAGCCTCCCCAGTTTCACGGCTCGAGCTTTCTCAAGCAGATCCTGCTGGAGCTGACACCGGATCCGGCGCCCCTCTATCGGGAGGCGACCGATGCCGACTTCCTTCGCATCACCGCCCCTCTCTGGGCCTGGCTCGACCAGCTTCACCCCGCGCTCTGGCGAAAGGGCAGGCTCTTCCCCACCGGCGCAGCCGAGACCAGGCAGTTGCTCGATGACGGCGAGCTGGCCATGGCCATCAGCTTCAACCCGGGGGAAGCCCAGAGTTCGGTGCAAAACGGCACCCTGCCCCCCACCGTCAAGGCCATCGCCATGGAAAAAGGGGCGCTCACCAACAGCCATTTCCTCGCCATCCCCTTCAATGCCTCCGCCCGGGCCGGGGCCAAGGTGGTGGTCAACTTCCTGCTGAGCCCCGCCGCCCAGGCGCGCAAGAGCGACCCCGCCTTCTGGGGGGATCCCAGCGTGCTGCGCCAGGAGGCGCTGCCAGGCCAGACCCGTCCGGCATTGCGCTTCAAGGGAGTGGCAGAGCCCCATCCCAGCTGGCAGACGCGGCTGGAAGCGGCCTGGGCCGAGCGCTACGGCCACTGATCCATCATGCAGGTGCGCGCCCCTCTTCTCCTCCTGCTGCCCTTTTTGATGCTGGGAATCCCGCTCGCCGGGGGCCTGCTGTTGCTGGTCATCGAGGGGCTCGCCCCCGCCAATCTATCCCTCTTGCTCCCCCAGCCCGGACTCTGGCACTCCGCAGGGTTGAGCCTCTGGGTGGCGGGCGCCTCCACCCTGGGGGCTCTCGGCGCCACCGCCCTGCTGCTCGCCCAGGGGGACGGGCGTCCCTGGATGCGCTGGCTGCGCCGCCTGCTCTCCCCCCTGCTGGCGCTTCCCCACGTCGCCTTTGCCATCGGCATCGCCTTTCTGATCGCTCCCTCCGGCTGGCTGCTGCGCCTCGTCGCCCCCCTGCTTGACCTCACCCATCAACCCCCGGACTGGCAAACCCTCAAGGATCCCTGGGGGCTTGGCCTCATCGTGGTGCTCATCCTCAAGGAGACCCCCTTCCTGCTGCTGATGGCGCTGGCGGCACTGGATCCCGCCAAGGTGGCGCGCCAGCAGTGGCTGGGGGCCAGCCTCGGCTTCAGTGCCCCCCGGATCTGGTGGCGCCTGCTGCTGCCCGCCCTCTGGCCCGCCCTGCGACTGCCCCTCTACGCGGTGGCCGCCTATGGTCTGGCGGTGGTGGATCTCGCCCTGCTGCTGGGGCCGGATGCCCCGCCGCCCCTGGCGGTGCGACTCTGGCTCTGGTATCAGGATGCCGACCCCGCCTGGCGCGGCGCCAGTGCCAGCGGCGCCCTCTTGCTGCTCGCCCTCAACCTGCTGCTGCTTGGCGCCCTCAGGCTGCTGGAGCGGGCCCACCTCACCCTCGGCAAGGCTCGCTGGCTGGATGGGCGACGCGCCCCCGCCTCGCCCTGGCCCGCACTCATTGCCCGCATCGGCGTGTGGGGGCTGCTCCTGACCAATCTGCTGGTGCTCGCCGCCCTGCTGCTCTGGTCCCTGACCCGGCGCTGGTCTTTTCCCGCCCTCTGGCCGAGCGAATGGAGCAGCCACCACTGGCAGGCTCTGCTGCCGAGCCTGGGCCCGCTGCTGTGGCAGAGTCTGTGGCTGGCCCTGCTCTGCGCCGCGCTCTCCCTGCTGCTGGCGGTGCTCTGCCTCGAGGCGTTGCCTGCGCGCCGCGCCACACGCACCCTCTGGCTTGTCTGCCTGCCTCTGCTGCTGCCCCAGGCCAGCCTGCTGTTTGGATTGCGCCTTCAGACCGACGGGCTGGGATTCACTGGCATAGGCCCAGGCTGGGTACTCTGGAGCCAGTTGATCTTCGTCTTTCCATACGTCTATCTCTGCCTGCACGGCCCCTATCGCCAGTTCGACGAGCGCCTCACCCGGGTGGCCCTCACGCTCGGGGCCAGCCCCTGGGGGGCCTGGTGGCGAGTCAAGGGTCCCCTGCTCGCCCGTCCCCTGTTGTTCGCCTTCGGTGTCGGAGCGGCGGTGAGCCTGGCCCAATACCTGCCGACCCTGCTGTTCGGGGGCGGGCGGGTCGTCACCATCACCACGGAGGCGGTGGCCATCGGCAGCGGCCTCAACCGGCGGCTGGCGGGGCTCTACGGCCTGCTGCAACTGCTGCTGCCCCTTTTCATCTATGCCCTGGCGCTCTGGCTGCCGCGGCGCATCAACCCCGCTCTGAGGCCCTGACCCGATGCTGCATACCTCCGCACTCACCCTCTTCCTCGACGGCGCCCCCCTGCTGACGCTCCCTCCCCTCAGGGTGGCCCCGGGCGAGGTGCTCACCCTGATGGGACCGAGCGGCTGTGGCAAGAGCTCCCTGCTGGCGGCGCTGGCGGGAGTGCTGCCACCCGGGGGGCCCATCCGGCTGACCGGGGACATCCTGCTCGGCGCACGTCGCCTCACCCCGCTGCCCCCTCAGGAGAGGGGCGTCGGCATCCTGTTTCAGGATGACCTGCTGTTTGCCCACCTGACGGTGGCCGAAAATCTGATGTTCGGCATGCCGGCGCATCTCAAGGGGATGGCGGCAAGGCAGACCCGGGCCCGCGAGGCGCTGGCCGAGGTTGGGTTGGAGGCTCAGGTGGACAAGCTGCCCGGGGCGCTCTCAGGTGGCCAGAAAGCCCGCGTCAGCCTGCTGCGTGCCCTGCTGGCCGAGCCCAGGGCATTGTTGTTGGACGAACCCTTCTCCCGCCTCGACAAGCCGCTGCGGGCCGCCTTTCGTGAACTGGTGTTCGCGCAGATCAAGGCACTGGCCATCCCCGCCATTCTGGTGACCCACGACGAAGATGACGCGCCGGGCACCATCTTGCAGCTGATCCCCCCAGCCATCCCAGAAGAGGAGCACCACCTTGTTTGATCGCCACCTGATCCCGGTTATCCGCCGCCCCCTCGCCGCGCTCGCCCTCCCACTGTGCCGGGCCGGGGTGAGCGCCAACCAGGTGAGCCTCGCCGGCTTTCTCATCGGCATGCTGGCGCTGCCGCTGCTGGCCTTTGGCTGCTATCAGTGGGCGTTGGCGGCGATTCTGCTCAACCGGCTGCTGGACGGGCTGGATGGCGCCGTGGCGCGGGAAACGGGCATCACCGACTGCGGCGGGTTTCTCGACATCACGCTGGATTTCATCTTCTACGCCGCCGTGGTGCTGGGCTTTGCCCTCGCCGACCCGGCCAACGCCCTGGCCGCCGCCACCCTGCTGTTCGCCTTCATGGGCACGGGATCGAGCTTTCTGGCCTTTGCCATCATGGCGGGCAAACGGGGCATCGAGAGCCCCGTCTACCACCACAAATCCCTCTACTATCTGGGCGGGCTCACCGAGGGGAGCGAAACCATCGCCCTCTTCGTGCTCATGTGCCTCTGGCCCGCCGCCTTCGTGCCACTGGCCTACGGTTTCGCCCTGCTCTGTGCCATCACGACCCTGACCCGGATCTGGAGCGGCTACCACACCCTGCACTGACGGGATCCCCGGGGGCGCGCCGGCACGGAGCACTTGCGCCTGCACGCCAATGTTTTACCATGACGGCACTCTTTTTCAGGCTCACGAGAACCCTATGCGTCGCCTTGTCTGTGTCCTCTCCCTGTTTCCCCTGATCTACGGCTGCAGCAGCACGCCGGCGCCCAAGCCCGTGGTCAAACCCCAACCCAACAGCGCCTTCATCAACCAGACGCCGCCGAGCAAACCCTTCTACGGGCAGGTGAGCCAGCCCGGGGTCAGCAAGGGGGACTTCGCCAATCGTTCCAACGTGGACAACTTCGTGCAGCGGATGGTGCAAAAGCACGGCTTCGACAGCGCCGAGCTGCACCGGGTACTGGCCCAGGCCGAGCGTTATGACTGGATCATCAAGCTGATGGACGCCCAGGCCCCCACCACCAGACCGCCCACCGGTCCGACCGGCGCCTGGAACCGCTACCGCGCCAAGTTCATCACTCCAGACAACGTACAGAACGGCGTCAACTTCTGGCGTGAATACGAGAGTGAACTCAACCGGGCGCAGCAGATCTACGGGGTGCCACCCGAGATCATCGTCGGCATCATCGGGGTGGAAACCCGCTGGGGTCGGGTGATGGGCAAAACCCGCATTCTCGACGCCCTGGCGACCCTGGCATTTGACTACCCGCGCCGCGCCGACTTCTTCACCGGCGAGCTGGAAGCCTTCCTGGTGATGACCCGGGATGAAGGGATGGATCCCACCGAACCCAAGGGTTCCTATGCCGGGGCCATGGGCTACGGCCAGTTCATGCCGTCGAGTTTTCGCAACTACGCGGTGGACTTCAACGGCAACGGCCACACCAACCTGTGGGATCCGGTGGATGCCATCGGCAGCGTGGCCAACTACTTCAAGGCCCACGGCTGGGAGAAAGGGCAGCCGGTGGCAGTACGCGGTCAGGGACAGCTTCCGGGCTATGAGCACGGCTTCCAGACCCGCTACCCGGTAGCCACCCTGCGCGGTGCCGGGTTGACCCCAACCGGATCCCTTGGCAATCACAAGGAGGCGAGCCTGCTGCGTCTGGATGTCGGCACCGGTTACCAGTACTGGTACGGCTTGCCGAACTTCTACGCCATCACCCGCTACAACCACAGCACCCACTACGCCATGGCGGTATGGCAGCTTGGCCTTGCCGTCAGGGATGCCAGAGGCGGCTACTGAGTCAGCCTCAATGCCAACAAAAACGGGCCCGCAGGCCCGTTTTTTTATTCGTTTTCCAGCAGCCAGCGTTTGAGCAGGGCGGCCAGCTGCTCCTGTTCGACCAGGCTCAATGGGGCCAGCAGGCGGCGCTCGTTCGCCACGTGCTGTTCCACCGCATGGTCAACCAGCTCCCGCCCCGGCTCCGTCAGGCAGACCAGCAGGCTGCGCCTGTCATCGGGGGAGGCTTCACGTCTTATCAGGCCACGCTGCTCCAGCTTGTCGAGCCGGGCCGTCATGGCCCCTGAACTCAGCATGGCGGACTGGTAGAGCGCGGTCGGGGTCAGCGGCTCACCGGCCCGACGCAGGGTCGCCAGGATATCGAAATCGGACCCCAACAGACCGCACTCCTTGAGGGTCTCGCTCACTTCGCGCCCGGCGATCGCCGCCATGCGCGCCACCCGCCCCAGCACCCCCATGGGGGTGCAGTCGAGGTCCGGGCGCTGCCGGGCCCACTGGGCCAGCAGCTGATCTACATGATCACTCTCCATTCGGGCTCCATTATCTTTACATGAAGATACTTGATAATAAACCAACTCGCGGCTAATGTATCTTTACTTAAAGATACTTTGTTACGAGATAACCATGCCGCTGCTGATCGCCCTGCTCGCCCCCCTGCTCTGGGGCAGCACCTATGCCGTCGTCAGTCTCTACCTGACCGACTACTCCCCCTACTGGGTGGCCGTGTGGCGCGCCCTCCCCGCCGGGGTGTTGCTGCTGTTGCTCCATCCCCGCAGACCGCCTCTCGTCTGGAGCAGGCAGTTCCTGCTGGCGTTTTGCAACATCACCGCCTTCTTCGCCCTGCTGTTCGTGGCGGCGTTTCGCCTGCCCGGCGCCGTGGCGGGTACGTTGGGAGCGACGCTGCCCCTCATCCTGATGGGGCTGGCCTGGCTGCAAGACGGTGTCAGACCGACGCTCAAGTGGCTGTTGCTGGGGGTGATGGGGCTCGTCGGGGTGCTCTTGCTGCTCAATCCCTCTGCCAATCTGGATCCCGTCGGCGTGGCGTGCGCCCTGCTCGCCACCCTGCTCATCGGCCAGTCGAGCCGCTGGATGCAACGCTGGCCGGTGGACGATCTGCTGGCCCTGACCGCCTGGCAGCTGCTGCTGGGCGGCCTGATGCTGATCCCGCTGGCCTGGTGGCTGGCCGGCCCCATGCCCCTGCCCCGGGCTGACGCCACTCCCGGGCTTATCTGGCTGGTGATCCTCAATACGGCTCTGGCCTACTGGGCCTGGCTCTGGGGACTCAAACGCCATGGCCCGGAGGTGATGGGGATGCTGGCCCTCACCAATCCCATGGTGGCGGTCTCCTGCGGTGTGCTGATGGTGGGAGAAACCCTGGATGGCCGTCAGTGGCTCGGCATCGGCATCATCCTGCTCTCTCTCTTCCTGATGAAGCTGCCGGCCCGCTCCTTCCTCAAGCGCTGGCAGAACCGCAAGGCCGCCATCGGCAGCGTCGACAACGGCTGATCCGCAGTCAACCCGACACAAAAAAAGAGGAGCCACCAGGGCTCCTCTTTCACATGGGTTGTTGCCGTTAGGGTCAAACGCCTGCCTTGGCCAGGGCGGCGGAGACGATCTGCTGGGCTTCCTGCTGGATGAGGTCCAGGTGCGCCTCCCCCTTGAAGCTCTCCATGTAGATCTTGTAGATGGACTCGGTGCCGGAGGGGCGCGCCGCGAACCAGCCGTTCTCGGTCACCACTTTCAGGCCGCCGATGGCGGCATCGTTGCCAGGCGCCTTGGTCAGCTTGGCGAGGATGGGCTCGCCAGCCAGGGTGGAGGCTTCCACCAGGGCCGGATCCAGCTTGGAGAGCACCGCCTTCTGGGCGCTGTTGGCCGGGGCATCAATGCGGCGGTAGCTGGAGCGGCCGAATCTGGCTTCGAGCGCATCGTAGTGGGCCTGGGGATCCTTGCCGGTCACCGCCAGGATCTCGGCCGCCAGCAGCGCCAGAATGAAGCCATCCTTGTCGGTGGTCCAGACGGTACCGTCCTTGCGCAGGAAGGAGGCACCCGCGCTCTCCTCGCCGCCAAAGCCGAACTCGCCGCTGTAGAGACCGTCCACGAACCACTTGAAGCCGACCGGCACCTCTTTGAGGGTGCGACCGATCTCGCCGGCCACCCGGTCGATCATGGAAGAGGAGACCAGCGTCTTGCCGACGGCCGCCCCCTTGGGCCAGCCGGTTCTGTGGGTGAACAGATACTGGATGGCCACCGCCAGATAGTGGTTCGGGTTCATCAGGCCCGCCTTGGTGACGATGCCGTGACGGTCGTAGTCAGGGTCATTGCCAAGGGCGATGTCGAACTTGTCTTTCAGGGCAATCAGGCTCGCCATGGCGAACGGGCTGGAACAGTCCATCCGGATCTTGCCGTCTTTGTCCAGGGTCATGAAGGAGAAGGTCGGGTCGACCTTGTAGTTCACCACCTCGATGTCCAGACCGTAGCGCCTGGCGATGACGTCCCAGTAGGCGACGCCGGAGCCACCCAGCGGATCCACGCCTATCTTGATGCCAGCCTGCTTGATGGCGGCCAGATCCAGCACGTTCTCGAGATCATCCACATAAGGGGTGACATAGTCGTGTTCCACCACGAACGGGCTCTTGAGAGCCTCGGCAAACGGCATCCGCTTCACACCGGCCAGGCCCGCTTCCAGGATCGCGTTGGCGCGGTCTTCCACCCACTTGGTGATCTCGCCTTCGGCAGGACCGCCGTGGGGCGGGTTGTATTTGAAGCCACCGTCTTCCGGCGGGTTGTGGGACGGGGTGATCACCACGCCGTCCGCCTGGGCCACGGGTTTGCCTGCGTTGTGGCGCAGGATGGCATGGGAGATGACCGGGGTCGGCGTGAAGCCGAGGCCGGCCTGAATGCGGGTCTCGACACCGTTGGCCGCCAGCACTTCCACCGCGCTGGCAAAGGCGGATTCGGACAGCGCATGGGTATCCATGCCGACGAACAGCGGCCCCGTGATACCGGCCTGCTGGCGGTACTCCACCAGCGCCTGGGTCACCGCCAGAATGTGGGATTCGGTGAAGGCGCTGTGCAGGGCGCTGCCGCGGTGACCGGAGGTGCCAAAGGCGACCCGCTGCTCAGGGCGGCTCATGTCCGGCTTGTTGAGGTAGTAGGCGCTGACCAGACGGGGAATGTTGGTCAGATCGCAAAGACGAGCCGGCTGACCGGCGTGGGAATGCTGTGCCATGGCGTTTTCCTTGAGCTGAGCCTTGCCCGGCAAGGCCTGAAGTCGTTGATGGGTTAAACGGCGCCGCACACCCGAGCCGTCAGATCCTCGTCATAACCCATGCTGTTCATGAGCTGGGCCACCATGTTCTGCTTGCGGCTGGTATTGGTATTGGTGATCACCCAGAACGGGGTCTCCGGTACCGGCTTGGGCTTGGTGGTGCTGCCACTGGCACGCAGCGCTTCCGGGTCACGGGAGAAGTAGACGCGCTTGCGCCCTTTTATCTCGGTCGCCTGGGTGAAGCCTTCCGGGTTGTCCCGATAGAGGGTGCTCAATACCAGCATGAAGCGGTTGATGGACTTCTCTTCTTTCTGCAGCTCGCCGGAATCCAGCAGTGCCTCCAGCCCCATGGCATCGGCCACGGGTTGCGGTTGCATCGCAGGCGCGGCCGCCACGGTTGCCGTGCCGGCCTGGGCGGGTTGCTCCAGCAGGCGACGCAGGATATCGGACGCACTCTCGCCGATGTGCCGGGTCTGGCTCGCGATAAAGAAGTAGAGATCGTCATCAAGCTCGATGGTTTTCATAGGGATGCGCTGGACTCGTCGAAATTCGGATGCGGCGATTATACATAGGCAGACCCGGCAGCCCAAGCAAGGGGCGGACAGATGTGCATGAATCTCCTTGAGAATACGGCATAATGACGGGCCAAGTGTGTGATCCCCCGCACTGATAGCCGATCCCGGGGAGATATTTTTGAAAAAAAACCACAAAAAAATCCCCCACCAGGAATGAAATCCTTTTCTTTCAGTGTGTTAAAAATTATGGCGATAGAGCCCACGACCGATAAGGTGTCATTTTGCAACAATACCCACGATTGAACTTCAAGGAACAGGGCGAAGGCCCGACTATCGTACTGATCCATGGCCTCTTTGGCAGCCTGGACAACCTCGGCCTGCTGGCACGCCCCCTCAGCGAACAATACCGGGTCATCAGCGTCGATCTACGCAATCACGGCGCCTCCTTTCACTCGGACGAGATGAGCTACCCGTCCCAGGCTGAGGACATCCTGGCCCTGCTGGACCATCTTGGACTTGAACAGGTGGCCCTGGTGGGTCACTCCATGGGGGGCAAGGTCGCCATGCAGGTCGCCAAGCAGGCCCCTCACAGGGTCAGCAAGCTGGTAGTGGCGGACATCGCCCCGGTGGCCTATCCCCACGCCCGCCACAAGAACGTGTTTGCCGGGCTCAATGCCACGCTGGCCACGCCCCCCCAGAGCCGCAGCGAGGCGGAAGCCATGCTGGCCGAGTACATCGAGATCGCCGGGGTGCGCCAGTTCCTGCTCAAATCCTTCGCCAAAGGGGAGTCTGGATGGGGGTGGCGTTTCAACGTGCCGGCCCTTGAGCGCAACTACGCCAACATCATGGGCTGGCCTGACGATGAACGCCGCTTCGAAGGCGCGACACTCTTCATCAAGGGGGGCGACTCCGACTATATGCTGCCCGAATACACCGGGGCCGCGATGGCCCAGTTCCCGGCCGCCAAGGCCCGCGTCATCGCCGGCACGGGTCACTGGCTGCACGCGGAAAAGCCGGTTTTGTTCAACAAACTGGTTGTGGATTTCCTGTCGACAGGCGGTTAACAGTTTCAAATCCTTTGTGATATAGTGCGCCCGTCTTAAGGAGTGCGCGCAATCCATGCTGAGTGAACACATCGATCTCATCGAGAGTCTGGGCCTGAAACTGTTCTTCGTGGCCATCTTCCTGCTGATTGGTCTGGCCATTCAGGACGTGCTCAAACGGGGCAATGTGCCCCGCTTCGGCCGCTTCATCGTCTGGCTGGTGCTGTTTCTGGGTTGCGCGGGTTTTGTCGCCAAGGGGCTGATCGAAATGGGCTGGGAAGGCTCAGGGATCGGCTAACTACTTTTCATCTGTGATGTATGGCCAAACAGCAAACTGATCGAACAACACTGGATCTGTTCGCAACTGAGAAGCGCCCCGGCAGGCCAAAGACCAATCCACTCCCCCGCGAGACCCAGCTCAAGATCAACAAGCGCAACCAGCTCAAGCGCGATCGTGAGAACGGGCTGAAACGGGTCGAGTTAAAGGTGGAAGCCGAGTTGCTGGAGCGCCTGAACCAACTTGCGCTGCAACAGAACGTCAGCCGAGCCGAGCTGATCCAATCTATCCTGAAGCAACAGATCGAGTCTGCTCATGCAGCAGGCATCGCAATCTGAACCGTCAAGCATCAACACCAGATACGGGTAACGAAACACTATGGCTAGTGTAGGTCTGTTTTTCGGCAGCGATACCGGTAATACCGAAGCTGTCGCCAAGATGATCCAGAAAGAACTGGGCAAACAACTGATTGAAGTCCGTGACATTGCCAAGAGCAGCAAGGCCGACATCGACAGCTTCGATCTGCTGATGTTCGGCATCCCGACTTGGTACTACGGCGAAGCCCAGGCCGATTGGGACGACTTCTTCCCCGAACTCGAAGAGATCGACTTCAACAACAAGCTGGTGGCCATCTTCGGATGCGGCGATCAGGAAGACTATGCCGAGTACTTCCTCGACGCCATGGGCACCCTGCGTGACATCGTCGAAGCCAAGGGCGCCATCATCATCGGCCACTGGCCGACCGCGAGCTACGAGTTCGAAGCCTCCAAGGCGCTGGTGGATGACAAGCACTTCGTGGGCCTGGGCATCGACGAAGATCGCCAACCCGAGCTGACTGCCGAGCGCGTCAAGGGCTGGTGCAAACAGCTGCACGAAGAGATGTGCCTGGGCGAGCTGGAGTGATCTGATCTCCCTCCCTCTTCATGCAACAAGGGCCCCGACGGGGCCCTTGTTGCATCTGCAGCAGGCTTTCAGCCACCCCTGTGCTGGGGCTTGGATCTGACATAGAGGGTGCGCTTCACCTGGGCCACCAGCTCGCCCTGGCCATCCTGCACCTGCACCTCGAACTCGGGAAAGTGCTTCTCCCCCCCCTCGGTCGCCGCCACGATCGATGCCAGCTTGGCGTCGCTCAGGGTGAACTCCGCCACCAGTTTGCCCTTGCCCGGCTTGATGAAATTGATGCTGCCCGCCTTGTCCCACACGTAGTAGCGGTTCTTGAAATAGCCCATCAGCATCAACGGGTAGATGGGATCCGTCATGGCGAACATGCTGCCACCGAACTGGGTCCGGTTGGCATTCTTGTTCCACCAGCGGGACTTGAGAGTGACCCGGCAGAAGCGAAAATCGGGGCTCAGGGTTTCTATCTTGATGCCTGCACCCCAGAAGGGGGGCCAGGCGTTGAGGGCGCAGCGCACCCAGGCGGCATTGCCGAAAAGCCAATCCATGGATCTCATCCGACCAGACTATAAAGAAGTCACATAGTATCAACATTCTCTGGTCGAGCAAGCGGGCCTGAATATTCCCATGACGGGCTTGATGAGCTAAAGCCCTTGAATTGCTGGGTTTATTTTTAACTTGGCTACGACCTATAATGACAGGCCAAGCGAGTTCGTGGTTGCCATTACAGCGGCAGTCAATCAGAATAACCACACCTTCGAGAATGCGAATAAATAGAAATGGCAGACAACAACCAAGCGTTAAAAAAGGCCGGGCTCAAGATCACCTTGCCCCGTGTCAAGATCCTGGAAATCCTGCAACAGCCGGACTGCCAGCACACCAGTGCGGAAGATCTGTACAAACGGCTGATCGATCAGGGCGAGGAGATTGGTCTCGCTACCGTTTATCGCGTTCTCAACCAGTTTGATGATGCCGGTATCGTCACCCGCCACCACTTCGAAGGGGGCAAGTCGGTGTTCGAGCTGGCCACCCAGGAGCACCACGACCACCTGGTCTGCCTCGACTGCGGCAAGGTGATCGAGTTCTCCGACGAGGTGATCGAACAGCGCCAGCGCGACATCGCCAAGGCGCACAACATCCGCCTGACCAACCACAGCCTCTACCTGTATGGCCACTGCGCCAACGGTGACTGCAAGCACGACGATTGATTCGGCCGGGTCAGCGCAATAAAAAAGCCAGCATCATGCTGGCTTTTTTGTGTCCGCAATCCGGACCAGAAGCGGCAGGGTTTCCCCTGCCCTCTTCTATCAGACCTCGGCCTTGCCCCAGACGTCACGCAGGGCCACGGTGCGGTTGAACACCAGGCGCTCGGCGCTGGAGAGCTTGTTGTCGGCGCAGAAGTAACCTTCACGCTCGAACTGGTAGGCAAACTCCGGCTTGGCATCCTTCAGGGAAGCTTCCACCCGGGCCCCTTCGATGATCACCAGGGATTCCGGATTCAGAGCCGCTTCGAAGTCATCCTCGGCGCCCGGGTTCGGCACCTTGAACAGACGGTCGTAGAGACGCACTTCGGCCGGCAGGGAGTGAGTGGCGCTGACCCAGTGGATCACCCCTTTCACCTTGCGGCCGTCCGCCGGATCCTTGCCCAGGGTCTCGGGGTCGTAAGAGCAGTAGATGCAGGTGACCTTGCCGTCCGCATCCTTCTCGACCCGTTCGGCCTTGATGACGTAGGCGTTGCGCAGGCGCACTTCCTTGCCCAGCACCAGACGCTTGAACTGCTTGTTGGCTTCCTCTTTGAAGTCCGCCTCGTCGATGAAGATTTCGCGGGAGAAATGCAGCTCACGGGTCCCCATCTCCGGCTTGTTCGGGTGCGCAGGGGCGGTCAGCACCTCATCGGCCGCCAGGTTCTCGATCACCACCTTCACCGGGTGCAGCACGGCCATGGCGCGCGGGGCGTTCTCGTTGAGATCGTCGCGGATGCAGGCTTCCAGCATGCTCATCTCGACGATGTTGTCCTGCTTGGTCACACCGATGCGCTTGCAGAACTCGCGGATGGAGGCCGGGGTGTAACCACGGCGGCGCAGACCGGAGACGGTCAGCATGCGCGGATCATCCCAGCCGCTGACGTGCCCCTCGGTCACCAGCAGGTTCAGCTTGCGCTTGGACATGACGGTGTATTCGAGGTTCAGACGGGAGAACTCGTACTGACGGGGGTGACAGTCGATGCTGATGTTGTCCAGCACCCAGTCATACAGGCGACGGTTGTCCTGGAACTCCAGGGTACACAGGGAGTGGGTGATCCCCTCCAGGGCGTCCGAGATGCAGTGGGTGAAGTCATACATCGGGTAGATGCACCACTCGTCACCGGTCTGGTGGTGGTGGGCAAACTTGATGCGATAGATGACGGGATCGCGCATCACCATGAAGGGGGATGCCATGTCGATCTTGGCGCGCAGGCAGGCGGAGCCTTCGGCCATCTCACCGTTTTTCATCTTGGCGAACAGGGCCAGGTTCTCTTCCACGCTGCGATCGCGGAACGGGCTGTTCTTGCCAGGGGCAGTCAGGGTGCCGCGGTATTCGCGCATCTGCTCCGGGGAGAGCTCGTCCACATAGGCCAGTCCCTTCTCGATGAGCTCGATGGCGTAGCCGTGCAGCTTGTGGAAATAGTCGGAGGAGTAGCAGATCTCGCCGCTCCACTGGAAGCCCAGCCACTGGACGTCCTGCTTGATGGACTCCACGAACTCGATGTCTTCCTTCGCCGGGTTGGTGTCATCGAAACGCAGGTTGCACTGACCCTGATAGTCGCGGGCGATGCCGAAGTTCAGGCAGATGGATTTGGCGTGGCCGATATGGAGATAACCGTTCGGCTCCGGCGGAAAACGGGTATGCACGCTGCTGTGCTTACCGCTGGCCAGATCTTCATCAATGATCTGACGAATAAAGTTAGTTGGGCTGTTCGCCTGACTCATGGCTCACCTCAAAAATGCGTCACTGGCGGACGTTGTGCCGGCTGGCACCCTCATACCCCCGCCGTCAAGCCGGGTATGATCCCTCATTACGCGCCCTGCCTCAACCTGAATTTGGCCAATTCGGGTCATTGGCGCACCAAAAACGGCGAAACGGGAGAAATTGCAGAGATCCTGGTCAAAAAAAGCCCCGCACGGGGCGGGGTCTCAAGTGATGAAAAACAGACAAAACACACACAACAAAGGTTCACACGCAGAGTCAACCTTTCCCAAACCCGATGGCCATCGACCTTGGGAAAGGCGGGTCTTGCGACCCACCTTGCGTTATGGATTGAAGGCTAGCTATCAGTTCAGCTCGGTGACGCGGCTGGTGCGCTTGCCATCGAAGCTGGTGGTACGCAGGTAGACCTTGCCATCCACGGTCGGCTTGGCGGCAGCGTCGTAGGCGCTCCAGCTCTTGCCATCCAGGCTGTACTGGATGGGCAGACCCGGCAGATCCACATTCGCTTCCAGCACACCGTTCACCACCTTGGCACCCGGTACGGAGAGGCGATATTCCACCCCGGCCTGGTCCAGCTTGGGCAGCACGCGCTGACCCAGCACGTTGGCAAACTGGTTCCACTCCTTGTTCAGGGTGGCCTTGTTGACATGCTTGGTGGTGCCGGAGAACTCGCGACCCTTCACGTAATCGAGCTCGAAGCCGCCCTTGTGCCAGGCGCGCTCGGCCACGGAGAAGATGCGCGGATAGACCATGTACTCGTACTGGGCATCGGTGCGCACGGTTTCACTCCATTGTTGACCGGAGATCCCCTTGAACTTGACCGGATCCTGGTCACCCTTGGCCACGAAGGCGTTGCCGTCGCGGTCAACCGAGGTCTCGGCGTTCTGCGGCAGGTTTTCCGGGGCGAAGGCGAACACCTTGCGGGTGTCGTTGAAGCGGGTTGCCCAGTAGTAGCCACGCTCGGCCGGGTGTACCTCGTTCGGGAAGTCGAAGTAGAGGTAATCCGGATTGGAGAGCACCACGTCATAACCCTTGTGCGCCCACTTCATCGCTTCGTTGAAGCCACCCCAGTAGAGGGTTTCCCAGAAGTTGACACGGGTGTTGTCGGTGGCGAAGTCCTTGGCGCTGTTGGCGTATTTCAGACCATCTTCCCACGCCTGCAGGGTGGAGAAGCCGTGACCCTTGACCATCTCGCTCACTTCCTTGGCAAAGTAGACCGGCAGCTCGGCCACGTCCTTGATCTTGCCATCGTCGATCATCTTCTGGCACATCGGGGACTTGCCGAACGGCTTGTCCTGCTTGCTGGAGTCGACGTTGCCCTTCCAGGCCACCAGATCTTCTTTCTTGGTGACGGCCGGATCCTGGTAACCACCGCCCTGCATGATGTTCTTCGCCTCGTCACCACCGTAGTGCCAGGCGGTCAGCGGCTGGCCGGCGGCCTGGTGCATCTGGGCCACTTCATCCATCACCTTGGCCACGAAGGTGGCGGCACCCGGCTGGCAGGGGTTGATGAAGGACATCTTGTCGTAGAACTGTACCGAGGTGACGTTGGAGGTATCGGCCGGGTCAGTCAGACGGAACTGGTTGGCCTCGGCTTCTTTGCCCTCGCTCATCAGACGCTTGTAGCGTGCCTCCATGGAGACCACGGCGGCACGGGCGTGGGCCGGCATGTTGATCTCGGGGATCACGGTCACACCGCGGGCCTTGGCATAGCGTACCAGGTCGATGTAGTCCGCCTTGCTGTAGAAACCGGAGCCCTGGTTGTCGCTGGTGGGGCCGGAGCCAAGCTGCGGCATCAGGCACTTGGTTTCGGACTCGTCATGGCAACGCTGGCTGCCGACGTCGGTCAGCTCCGGCAGGCCCGGGATCTCCAGACGCCAGCCTTCATCATTGGTCAGCCCCAGGTGCAGCACGTTGAGCTTCATGGCGGACATCTGATCCACCAGCTTCTTCATGGTCTCGGGGCTTCTGAAGTGACGGGCCACGTCGGTCTGCATGCCACGGTATTCAAAGCGCGGCGCATCCTCGACGCTCATCTGGCTCACCAGCTTGTCGTCAACCCCCAGCAGGGAGATCAGGGACTGGGCGCCCCAGAAGGCGCCGTCAACGTCGTGCCCCTGAATGACGGTGCCCTTCTGGCCGATGGTCATGTCGTAGCCTTCGGCCTGCTTGAGCTTGCTGCCGAGCTTGATGGTGACCGGGTAGCCGGTGTCGGAGAGGGTAACACCCAGCTTGGTCAGTTGCGCCTTCAGGGCCTCGGCGCGATCGCTCGGCAGGTCAAGGGCATTGAGCTTGATGGTGGAGAAGTCGACTTGCGGGCCGGCCTTGACCACCTGCTTCATCGGGCTTGGCAGGATGCGGTCGTCAATCTTGCCGGCAGGCAGCAGGGTACTGGTCTGGTTCGCGGCGAAACGGGTCTCGCTGTTCATCAGGATGTTGTTGTCATCCTTGGTGCGCTTCCAGCCATCGGCAGGCATCGGCTTCTCGTAGGTGCTGGCATCGTCGATGTTGCTCATGCTGGCCAGCACTTTCGGCTCGGCCCCTTCACTGGCAACATACCAGTTCGGCATGATGTCAGATTCGAACAATACCCAGTATTCCACCACCAGGGGCACCTCGACCGTGGCGTCCTTGGCAAAGCCCTGGAACTTCTCGGTCGGCGTCAAACGATAGAGGTCGCCGGTCAGGTGGGTGATGGTGAACTGCTCGTTGTCCACCCGCTGGATGCGGCGGATGGAGGAGACATAGATGCTCCAGTCCTTGGAGGTGACGTCGGCACCGGTATTGGTCAGGTGCAGCTTGGCAACGCCGCAGCTCGCCCACTCGGAGCCCAGCGCCTGGCAGTCAAGACCGGCGCCGGCACCGTCATTGGTGACGACGTCGTACTTGACGACGAGGTTGCTGGCGAGGGCGTCGACCACCGCTTGCCTGGCAGCATCGGCTGCAAGTGCGGGACCGGCGAAAACGGTAGACATGGCAATGGCTAACAGAGAATGTTTCAAGTTCATAACTGCTGCTCTCATTTGAAGTAAAGGTTGGATTTTCTTGGCTTTTTTTATATGGGGCCCCGAGGCGGGGCCCTTAGTTATGTCAACAATGGACTTAGACTTGAGGTGAGCGAGTCGCTCGATTAACGCAGGGCTTTCATCTCACCGGCGATGATCTCGGCCAATGGGCCCAGAATCACCTGCAGGTTCTGCTCACCGAGCTTGACCACACCGGCCGCGCCCAGGGCTTTGAGCTTGCGCTCGTCAACGATGCTGCGGTCTTTCAGGGTCAGACGCAGACGGGTGATGCAGGCATCGATGGTCACCAGGTTCTCCTGACCACCCAGCACTTCCAGATACTGCTTGGCCAGCTCGGTGCGGTCGGTGGTTTGAGCCTGTACCGGCACGGCTTCGTCATCTTCACGACCCGGGGTTTTCAGGTTGAACTTGGCGATCACGGCGCGGAAGACCACGTAGTAGAGGCCGAAGAAGACCAGACCCTGTACCAGCAGCATGTACCACTGGGTCGCCAGCGGGTTGCGGCTGGAGAGCACCATATCCACCAGACCGGCGCTGAAGCCGAAACCGGCGATCCAGTGCATGGAGGCTGCGATGAACACAGAGATACCGGTCAGCAGGGCGTGGATGACGTACAGTACCGGCGCCACGAACATGAAGGAGAACTCGAGCGGCTCGGTCACCCCGGTGAAGAAGGCGGCAAAGGCGGCAGCGATCATGATGGACGCAACCTTCTCTTTGTTCTCTTTCTTCGCGCTGTGGTAGATGGCCAGTGCGGCACCCGGCAGACCGAACATCATGATGGGGAAGAAGCCGGCCTGGTACATGCCTGTCACGCCCACGACAGCCTTGCCGGCGTCGATGGAGGACTGGCCACCCAGGAAGTTCGGGATGTCGTTGATGCCGGCCACGTCGAACCAGAACACGGAGTTCAGGGCGTGGTGCAGACCGACCGGGATCAGCAGACGGTTGAAGAAGGCATAGATGCCGGCACCGGTGGAGCCCATGCTGACGATGGATTCACCGAAGCTCACCAGGCCACCGTAGATGACCGGCCAGACGGCCATCAGGATGAAGGAGACGACGATCATCACCACGGAGGTCACGATCGGCACCAAACGGCGGCCAGAGAAGAAGGCCAGCGCCTTGTGCAGTTCCACGCTGCTGAAGCGGTTGTAGAGCTCAGCGGCGATGACACCACACAGGATACCGACGAACTGGTTGCTGATCTTGGCAAAGGCAGCCGGAACCTGATCGGCCGGGATACCCTTGATCTGGGCAACAGCGCCCGGGCTCAGCAGCGTGGTGACCACCAGGAAGCCGACCAGACCGGCCAGCGCGGCGGAACCGTCTTTATCCTTGGACATGCCGTAAGCGACGCCGACGGCGAACAAAATGGGCATACTGTCGATGATGGCAGCGCCCGCCTTGATCAGAAACGCAGCCAGAGGGCTTCCGCCACCCCAACCGTTCGGGTCAATCCAGTAGCCAATCCCCATCAGGATCGCGGCGGCAGGCAATACCGCTACCGGCACCATCAGGGCACGGCCGATCTTTTGTAAATAACCGAGAATGTTCACGGTTCCTCTCCTTAGTTGGTGTTTTTCTAGAAATTAAGTGCTTATCACGTTCGACGCATAAGCCATCAAGGCTTGATTGGCAGTCTATGTGTTTTATTTCGCTGCGCAAATTAATAAACCAGCTTTCGTGATCATTATCACTCAACAGAGATAAAGGTAGCCGATAGATGTGGCTTAGTTCGCAATCTTTATTTACGCTATAAAACAACTTGAATCCGTGTCTGGTCCCTTGCCGTCACTCCCTGTGCGGCAACCGTACTGAGGTATATAGAATGCGCCTGATCCCGTTGAAGTCTGCCAGCCAGGTGGGTCTCTGGTCTGCCCGTTACATCGTTGACCGCATCAATGCGTTCAAACCCACTGCCGAGCGCCCCTTCGTGCTGGGTCTGCCCACTGGCGGCACCCCGCTCAACACCTACAAGCGCCTGATTGAGCTGCATAAAGCCGGCGAGGTGAGCTTCCAGAACGTGGTCACCTTCAACATGGACGAGTATGTGGGGCTGCCCAAGGAACATCCGGAGAGCTACCACAGCTTCATGCACAACAACTTCTTCAATCACGTTGACATTCGCCCGGAAAACATCAACATCCTCAATGGCAACGCCGAGGATCTGGTGGCCGAGTGCCAGCGTTACGAAGACAAGATCAAGTCCTACGGCAAGATCCACCTGTTCATGGGCGGCGTCGGCAATGACGGCCACATCGCCTTCAACGAACCGGCCTCTTCCCTGGCTTCCCGTACCCGGGTCAAGACCCTGACCGAAGACACCCGCATCGCCAACTCCCGCTTCTTTGGCGGCGACATGGAGCAGGTGCCCAAGCTGGCCCTGACCGTGGGTGTCGGCACCCTGATGGACGCCGAAGAGATCCTGATCCTGGTGGTCGGTCACGCCAAGGCCCAGGCCCTGCAGGCCACCGTGGAGGGCAGCGTCAACCACATGTGGACCATCTCCACCCTGCAACTGCATCCGAAAGGGATTGTGGTGTGCGACGAACCTTCCACCATGGAGTTGAAGGTCAAGACGGTGCGCTACTTCCAGCAACTGGAAGCCGACAACATCAAGCACCTCTGAGGAGCTCCCATGTACGCTCTGACTAATTGCACTCTCTACACCGGCAGCTGCGTGCTGACCGGTTATGGCGTGGTCATCGATGGCGACAAGATTGTCGCCATCTCCCGCCAGGCAGAACTGCCAGCCGGCATCGAGCAGATTGACCTCCAGGGCGCCAACCTCAGCGCCGGCTTCATCGACGTCCAGCTCAACGGCTGCGGTGGCGTCATGTTCAACGGTCACATCACCACGGACACCCTGGCCACCATGCAGGCGGCCAACCTGAAATCCGGGACCACCAGCTTCCTGCCGACCCTGATCACCAGCCCGGATGCGGACATGAAGCAGGCCGTCGCCGTCACCCGCGACTACATGGCCGCCCACCCCAACGAGGTGCTTGGCGTCCATCTGGAAGGGCCCTACACCAACCTCAAGCGCAAGGGGATCCACCCGGCCGAACAGATCCGCCAGCCCGCCGACGAGATGATCGACTTCTTCTGCGACAACGCGGACGCCATCGCCAAGATCACCCTGGCACCCGAGCGCAACAAGCCCGAACACATCCGCCGTCTGGTGGAAGCCGGCATCCTGGTCTCCGCCGGCCACACCGCCGCCAACTACGACCAGGCCATGGCGGGCTTTGACAACGGCATGCGCTTTGCCACCCACCTCTACAACGCCATGACTCCGACCCTGAACGGTCGCGAGCCCGGCGTGGTCGGTGCCATCTACGATCGCAAGGATGTCTATGCGGGCATCATCGTCGACGGCCACCACGTACACTGGGCCAACGTGCGCCTGGCGCACAGGATGCTGGGGGAGCGGCTGGTGCTGGTCACCGATGCCACCGCGGCGGCAGGTGCACCGGAAGGCTTTGAGAAATTTGATTTTTGCGGCGCAACCGTCTATTTCCGCGATGGTCAGTGCGTCGATGAGAATGGTACACTCGGCGGCTCCGCCCTCACCATGATCGAAGGGGTGGAAAATCTGGTCAAACAGGTCGGATTGCCGCTCGACGAAGCACTGAGAATGGCCACCCTTTACCCCGCTCGCGCCATTGGATGGGACTCGCGTCTCGGTAGTATCCAGGTCGGAAAAATTGCCAACCTCACCGTCTTTGATCAGGCCTTCGCGGTCTGCGGGACCGTGGTTAACGGACACTACACAACACAGTGACACTATGACTGGCGGACAAATAGCAAACGTAGATCTTATCAAGCAGGTAAACAGTGCGGTCGTCTATCGCCTCATTGACCTGCAGGGGCCCATCTCGCGGGTCAAAATTGCCGAGTTGAGTCAGCTGGCCCCGGCCAGCGTGACCAAGATAACCCGGCAACTGATCGAGCACGGTCTCATCAGGGAAACCTCGCCGCAAGCCTCCACTGGCGGGCGCCGCGCCATCTCCCTGACCACCATCAAGCATCGCTTCCAGTTTGTGTCCGCCAAGCTGGGTCGCGGCTACCTGCAGCTCTCCCTGTATGACCTCGACGGCAAGGAGCTCGATCAGCACATCACCCAGGTGACCGAGATCGAGCAGCAACCGGTGGTGGACATGCTGCTGCGGGAGATTGGCGCCTTCATCGACGCCAATCAGGATCGCAGCCGCAACCTCATTAGCATCGCGCTGACCATGCCGGGTCTGGTCAACCCGGAATCCGGCATGGTCATCTACACCCCCACCTACCAGATCCGCAACCTGGGGCTCGCCAAGCTCCTGGAGCACCACTTCAACCTCCCCTGCTACGTGGGCAACGACACCCGTTCGCTGGCGCTGGCCGAACACTTCTTCGGCGAGTCCCGCGACTGCATGGACTCCATCCTGGTGAGTGTCCACCAGGGGACGGGCTCGGGCATCATCACCAAGGGCAAGGTGTTTCTCGGCCAGAACCGCAACGTCGGCGAAATAGGCCACATCCAGGTCGAACCGCTCGGCAAGCGCTGCCACTGCGGCAACTTCGGCTGCCTCGAGACCATCGCCTCCAACGAGGCCATCGTCGACAAGGTGAAGGAGCTCATCAGCCGCGGTCACCTGAGTTCGCTGCAAGAGAAGCACATCACCATCCAGGAGGTGTGCAAGGCGGCGGTGGCCGGTGACGAGCTGGCCCGCAGCGTGATCGAGAACGTGGGGGAGCACCTGGGGCGCGCCATCGCCATCACGGTCAACCTGTTCAACCCCCAGAAGGTGCTCATCGCCGGTGAAATCACCGCCGCCGAAGAGATCCTGATCCCGGCCATCCGCCGCTGCGTCGAGCACCAGTCTCTGCCAAGTTTCCATCGCGGCCTGCCCATCGTGAAGGCGCGCTTCCAGAACCAGCCCACCATCGGCGGCTTCGCCCTGGTCAAGCGCTCCCTGCTGGAAGGGGATCTGCTGCAGATCATCATGGAGCAGAAGTAAGGCCCACCCCTTCGGATACGAAAACGGCAGCCAGTGGCTGCCGTTTTTTTATGGTCTGTTTTCGCCGGTTCACCCCGCCCGGCACGGTTTGAACAGATCCAGCTTGCCGTCATAGACCTGGGTCTGCACGTCCATGATGCCGAGCATGGTGCGGGTAACAGGTTGTCGTGCCGCTCAACCGTTCTGGCCCATTCACCCTGCCCGGCACGGCTTGAACAGATCCAGCTTGCCGTCATAGACCTGGGTCTGCACGTCCATGATGCCGAGCATGGTGCGGGGCAACAGGTTGTCGCGCCGCTCAACCGCTCGGGCCCATTTACCCCGCCCGGCACGGTTTGAACAGATCCAGCTTGCCGTCATAGACCTGGGTCTGCACGTCCATGATACCGAGCATGGAGTGGAACAGGTTGTCGTGGGAGAAGCGCTTGCTGGCTGCCTCCTGTTGCAGGCAATCCAGATTGAGCTGACGGTCTGCCTGCAACTGGGGAGAGAACCAGGTCAGGAGCGGCACCCGAGTCTGATCGTCCGGTGCGAACTTGTAGGGGGTGCCGTGCAGATAGAGCCCCATGGCACCGAGGGATTCGCCGTGATCCGACAGATAGACCAGCCCCACGTTGTACTGGCTCTCCAGGCTCTTGAGCTTGTCGATGAGCTGGGCCAGCACCTTGTCGGTGTAGCGGATGGTGTTGTCATAGGTGTTCACCAGCTCTTCGTTGCTGCAGTTCTCGATGTCGCTGCGCGGGCAGTCCGGCAGGAAGACGCGATCGGCGGCCGGGTAGCGGCGATAGTAGGTCGGACCGTGGCTGCCCATCAGGTGGAAGGCCACCAGCTTGCTGCCCTGCTTGCCCTGCATGTCGGCGATCTGCTGATCCAGCCCCTGCAACAGCACCTCGTCATGACAGGCATTGCCGGAGCAGTATGCGGGGAATGCCTTGGGCTCAATCTCGATGGTGGGGACGTTTTTGCACACCCCCTTGCAGCCGCCGTCGTTTTCCTTCCAGAGCACCGAGATCCCGGCATGTTGCAGCACGTCCAGCAAGCCATCCTGGGACTGGGCCCTGGCCTCGTCATAGCCACGCCGGGTCATGTTCGAGAACATGCAGGGCACGGAGAGCGCAGTGGCGGTGCCGCAGGAGCGCACGTTCCTGAACGAGACGACATTGGCCTCCTTCTCGGTGAAGCCGTTGGTCTCCTTCTTGTAGCCGTTGAGGGAGTAGTTCTGGCTGCGGGCCGTCTCCCCCACCACCAGGAACATCAGGGTCGGCTTCTCATGCTGGCCGATCACCCTGGCATCGGTGCCGATCTGCTGGTAGGGAATGGGAGTGGCGAAGACCACATCCCGGGCGTACTTGTAGAGCCCGTGCACATAGTTGGCGGGCACTATCTCCTTGCCGAGGGACTTGTTGTTGCGCCCGACCGAGGCGTAATCCTGGTAATAGAGGGCGGCAGCCCCCATCAGAAACAGCAAGGAGAGGGCGATGGAACCGAGGCGCAGACCCAGCCCCTTGTACCAGGGACGGGGATACTCAATCTTCACCCACAACAGAACCAGCACCGGCAGCAGGCCGGTCAGCAGGAACCAGAGCACCACGGAGCCGTTGAGGTAGGAGCCCGCCTCCCCGCTGTTGGTCTCGATGATGTTCTGCATCATGCCCATGTCGAAGATCACCCCGTACTTGAGCATGGCGTAGCTGACCAGGGAGCCGGTCAGGATGAGCAAGGCGAAAAAGGGCTTGAGCAGATAACGGAAGGTAAAGGGCAGGAACACCGCGTTGAGGGCCGCCACCAGTACCAGGGGAATGGAGAGGACAAACCCCGCCTTGACGTGTTCAAGGGCGCTGAGAATGCGATAAAAGTGCAGGAAAATGGGCCAGTTGAAGACCAGTGCAAACAGCAGCACCAGCAACAGATTGACCTTCATCACTCCCAGAGTGAGACGCATAGAGAGACTCCGACAAACCAGTGGAACTAACAACCTGCCAGCAGGCTTCGTGGTGACCATCCCGGCGCTCGGCCCTGGAAAAACAGGACAAGAGCCAGGGAGGTCCAGATACGGGGTCATCCTAGGACGGCAAACTTAAGCGAACATTAAGAGAGGAAATCGAACCACAAGGGGAGGTGCTCGGTCTGGCAACATAAAAAACGGCAGCCCGGGCTGCCGTTTTTGCGAAGGTGAACAAGGTGTCGCACCTGTGTGTTCGCGAACCTGAACAGGGTCACGAGAGACAATGACAGGGTCGCGGCAATCTCGTCGGAGCCGGGGAAGAGGACCGTTGTGGTCGCCCTCCCCTTGCCCTGGGGGATCACAGGGTCGCGGCGATCTCATCGGAGCCAGGGAAGAGGACCGTTGTGGTCGCCCTCCCCTTTGCCCTGAGGGATCACAGGGTCGCGGCAATCTCGTCGGAGCAGGGGGAGAGGACCGTTGTGATCGCCCTCCCCTTTGCTCTGGGGGATCACAGGGTCGCGGCAATCTCGTCGGAGCCGGGGAAGAGGACCGTTGTGGTCGCCCTCCCCTTGCCCTGGGGGATCACAGGGTCGCGGCGATCTCGTCGGAGATGGAGCCGTTGTGGTACACCTCCTGCACGTCGTCCAGATCTTCCAGCATGTCGATGAGGCGCATCAGCTTGGGCGCGGTCTCGGCATCCAGTTCCGCCTCGGTGGAGGGGATCATGGTCACTTCGGCGCTCTCGGGCTTGAAGCCGGCGGCTTCCAGACCGTCCAGCACGGTGCCGAAGTCGTTCGGGGTGGTGTAGACCTCGATGGTGCCATCTTCTTCGGTCACCACGTCGTCGGCACCGGCTTCCAGCGCGGCGTCCATCAGAGCGTCTTCATCGGCGCCCACGAAGGTCAGCACCCCCTTCTTGGTGAACAGATAGGCCACGGAGCCGTCGGTCCCCAGGTTGCCGCCGCACTTGCTGAAGGCGTGACGCACTTCGGCCACGGTACGGTTGCGGTTGTCGGTCAGGCACTCCACCATGACGGCGGAACCGGCCGGGCCGTACCCTTCGTACACGATGGTCTCGAGCTGCTCGCCGTCACCGCCGCCGGCCCCACGGGCGATGGCGCGGTTGATGGTGTCGCGGGTCATGTTGCTGGTCAGGGCTGCCGCCACCGCTGCACGCAGGCGGGGGTTGTTGGCAGGATCGGCATCACCCAGACGCGCGGAGGTGGTGATTTCGCGGATCAGCTTGGTGAAGATCTTGCCGCGCTTGGCGTCTTGCGCCGCCTTGCGGTGTTTGATGTTGGCCCATTTACTGTGACCTGCCATAGGGACTCTCCGTTATAGTTGGAAATTTCAGTAACACTGGTTGCGCCCAGGGGGAAACGGGAAAGGCCGCATCGCTGCGGCCTTTGTTGCCGATAACGGCTTATTCGTCACCCTTGACGGTGGTCGCAATCGCCAGCTCGCCCAGTTGGGCCGGGTTGGCAAAGCTCGGGGCGTCTGTCATCAGACAGGCGGCCGCCGTGGTTTTCGGGAAGGCGATGACATCCCGGATGTTGTCGGTGCCGGTCAGCAGCATGCTGAGGCGGTCCAGACCGAAGGCCAGGCCGGCGTGGGGCGGGGTGCCGTATTTCAGGGCATCCAGCAGGAAGCCGAACTTCAGGCGCTGCTCGTCCGGGGTGATCCCCAGGATGTCGAACACGGTGGACTGCATCTCGCTGTTGTGGATACGCACAGAGCCGCCACCCACTTCGTAACCGTTGATCACCATGTCGTAGGCGTTGGCGTAAGCGCCCACCGGGTTCGCTTTCAGCTCGGCCGGGCCCAGGTTGCTCGGGGCGGTGAAGGGGTGGTGCATGGCCGCCAGGCCGCCTTCGCCATCTTCTTCGAACATGGGGAAGTCGATGACCCACAGGGGCTTCCAGACGTTCTCCACCAGACCCAGATCGCGGCCCACCTTCAGGCGCAGGGCGCCCATGGCATCGCACACCACTTTCTTGGAGTCGGCGCCGAAGAAGATGATGTCGCCATCCATCGCGCCGGTGCGGGCCAGGATCTCGCGCACGATGGCGTCAGAGAGGAACTTGGCCACCGGGGACTGCACCCCTTCGAGGCCGCTCCCGGCTTCGTTGACCTTCATCCAGGCCAGGCCCTTGGCACCGTAGATGCCGACGAACTTGGTGTACTCGTCGATCTGCTTGCGAGACAGCTCCGCGCCGCCCGGTACCTTCAGGGCCGCCACACGGCCTTTCGGATCCTTGGCAGGACCGGCGAACACGGCGAACTCCACCTCGGTCAAGAGATCTGCCACGTCCACCAGCTCCATCGGCAGGCGCAGGTCCGGCTTGTCGGAGCCGAAGCGGCGCATGGCTTCGTCGAAGGTCATGATGGGGAAGTCACCCAGGTCCACGTTCAGGATGTGCAGCCAGAGCTTGCGGATCATCTCTTCCATGATTTCACGCACCTGGGGCGCGGTCATGAAGGAGGTCTCCACGTCGATCTGGGTGAATTCCGGCTGGCGGTCGGCACGCAGGTCTTCGTCGCGGAAGCACTTGACGATCTGGTAGTAGCGGTCGAAGCCGGACATCATCAGCAACTGCTTGAACAGCTGGGGGGACTGCGGCAGGGCGTAGAACTTGCCCTTGTGCACGCGGCTCGGCACCAGGTAGTCACGGGCCCCTTCCGGGGTCGCCTTGGTCAGCATCGGGGTCTCGATGTCGAGGAAGCCGTGCTCGTCCATGAAGCGGCGCACGAAGGCACTGGCCTTGGCACGGGTCTTCAGGTACTTGGCCATCTCGGGACGACGCAGGTCCAGGTAGCGGTACTTGAGGCTCACCTCTTCGCTGTTGACCTGGTTGAAGTCAAGGGGCAGCGGCTCGGCACGGTTGATGATGGTCAGCTCGTGGGCGAACACCTCGATGGCACCGGTGGCCATGTCGCTGTTGCGCTGGGAGTCGGGGCGGGTACGCACCACGCCGGTCACCTGGATGCAGAACTCGCCGCGCAGCTCGGAGGCCAGGGCAAAGGCGTCCGGCTTGTCCGGATCGAAGAACACCTGCACGATGCCCTCGCGGTCGCGCATGTCGATAAAGATGAGGCCGCCGAGATCACGACGACGATGGACCCAACCGCACAATGTAATGGTCTGCCCGGCATGGGCCTCATTGACCTGTCCGCAATAGATAGAGCGCATGGACTTCTTCCTTCGAAATGGTAGAGAGACGGTTCATCCTGGGTCGCCGGGCACGACTGGCAAGCACCGTCTGTCTCACAGCTGGCCAGATCCTGCTTCTTGCCCGGTTTGAAATCTGTCTCGGGTCATCCGGCTCCCCGAGCCGGATTCTTGCCGCCGTCCCAGGCATGCCCCCGCTCCCGACCGGGATGACGAGTGGGCGCCGGGGTATCGGCTGGCGTCGTTGTCTGGCCACTGCCGGGCCGCGATCATCGTCACCCGGGGGCTCGGTCGCGCGCATTACGACAATGTGGCAAACAAAAGGGTTGGCATTATAGAGGAAAACCTCCATTTGGGTAAAATGGCCCGCAGCCCCCTTTACCCTGTTTTTTGTTGTTCTGGCGCAAAAAGGAGGGCAAAAGTGCGCCAACCTGCCGACAGGAACCATCATGAGCCTCTATTTGGGCCTGCCCCAGTGGTCACACCCGGCCTGGCCCGGCCAGTTGCTGGGGATGAATGCCAGGCCCGCCGAGCACCTCGCCGACTATGCCCGGGTGTTCAACTCTGTGGAGGGCAACACCACCTTCTACGCCTCGCCGACCCCGGAGACGGTGCAGCGCTGGGCCGATGCGGTCCCCGACCACTTTCGCTTCAGCTTCAAGTTTCCCAAGGAGATCAGCCACCAGAGCGATCTGGTGAGCGCGGACAAACAGGTGACGGCCTTCATCCGCCTGCTGGCCCCCCTGCATGACAAGCTGGGGCTACTCAAGCTGCAACTGCCCGCCCGCTTCGGGCCAGAGGGGCTGGCCCGTCTGGATGCCTTCTTCGCGCGGCTGCCCCAGGATTTCACCTATGCCCTCGAGGTGCGCCACCCCGATTTCTTCGCCAAGGGGGAGGCGGAACGGGCCCTCAACCGGATGCTGATGGCGCGGGGCATCAATCGCATCATGCTCGACAGCCGCCCGCTCTTCTCGGTGCCCGCCACCACGGCCGCCATGATCGATGCCCAGGGCAAGAAACCCAGGTTGCCGGTCCATCTGCTGGCCACGGGGGGTGCCCCGGTGGTGCGCCTGATTGGTTTGCCTCAAATCGAGGACAATCACCCATTTTTGCCACCATGGTTGCCACATTGGAAACAATGGCTCCAGGAGGGCAAGGATCTCTACCTCTTTGTTCACACCGCCGACAATGCCCGGGCCCCCGAACTCGCACGGCAGATCAGCCGCCTGCTCGGCCAGGAGATGGCCCCCTGGCCGGGAGAAAACGATCGCGCCCGCCAGGGGGTGCTGCCCTTTTGAGCGGCCCCCTCCCCGCCCCTTCTCCATCCCCAAAAAAAGCCGCTTTTTTTGTGGTCCCACCGGGGTTGGCGTCAAGACAAACGCCCGCCTTTCCTCTACACTAGCGCCCCAAGTAAGGTCCCGGGCCTGGGTGCATGGCAATGCGTTGCCCACCCCAGCCCGGCACCCTGAGGGCCCGGACCATGGCCCGTTGCGAACAGGGGCAGCCCGAAGGATCCCGGAGCAAGCCACCCCGTTCGTCAACCGGTGACGACGCCATTTCGATGCCCGTCCACCCAAGATTCAATTGAATAAAACAGCCGCCCACCACACCGGCTGTCAGGTTGCGTCAGCATGCACGATCAGATTTTTGCCGCCCCCATCGCCCGTCTGGGAGACTTCTGCTTTGACGAGCAGGTCGTCGACGTCTTCCCCGACATGATCCAGCGCTCGGTGCCCGGTTACAGCAACATCATCTCCGCCATCGGCATGATGGCCGCCCGCTACGCCCAGCCCCAGAGCCGCCTCTACGATCTCGGCTGCTCCCTCGGCGCCGCGACCCAGGCCATGCGCCGCCACGTCACCCAGCCCGGCTGCCAGATCACGGCGGTGGATCTCTCCCACCCCATGATCGAGCGGGCCCGCGCTCACCTCTCGGGCTTCAAGTCCGAGGTGCCGGTGGAGCTGGTGGAGGCGGACATCTGCGACATCCCCATCGAGAACGCCTCCGTGGTGGTGCTCAACTTCACCCTGCAGTTCGTCGCCCCCGAGAAGCGGGCCGCCCTCATCGCGCGCATCTTTGACGGCCTGCGCCCCGGCGGCATCCTCATCCTGAGCGAGAAGTTCCGCTTCGATGACGAGCAGGTCAACGAGCTGCTCATCGACTTGCACCTCGACTTCAAGCGGGCCAACGGCTACAGCGAGCTGGAAATCAGCCAGAAGCGCACCGCCCTTGAGAACGTGATGCGCACCGACACCCTGGCGGTCCATCAGGCGCGCCTGCGGGACGCCGGCTTCACCCACCTGGACCTCTGGTTCCAGTGCTTCAACTTCGGCTCCATGATTGCCATCAAAGCCAGCGACACCAACTAAGCCATGATCGATTTCGCCCATTTTTATCAACTGATCGCCAAGAACCGGTTGAGCCACTGGCTGCACACCCTGCCCGCCCAGCTGCACGCCTGGCAGCACGACAACCTGCACGGGGATCTGCCGCGCTGGAACCGCGCCCTCGCCAAGCTGCCCGTCGTGGCCCCCGGCCGGATCGAGCTCAAAGAGCGGGTCGCCATCGGCGGCCCCGATAGCCTGGGAGAGGGTGAGCGCAAGAAGACCGAGAGCCTGCTGCGCCAGCTCATGCCCTGGCGCAAGGGCCCCTTCCATGTGCACGGCATCCACATCGACACCGAGTGGCGCTCCGACTGGAAGTGGGATCGGGTGCTGCCCCACATCAGCCCGCTCCAGGGCCGCTACGTGCTGGACGTGGGCTGCGGCAGCGGCTACCACCTCTGGCGCATGGTGGGGGAAGGGGCGAAACTGGCGGTCGGCATCGACCCGAGCCCGCTGTTCCTCTGCCAGTTCGAAGCCATTCGCCACTTCATGGACAACGACCAGCGCGCCCACCTGCTGCCGCTCGGTATCCAGGAGCTGCCGGATCTGCGGGCCTTTGACACCGTCTTCTCCATGGGGGTGCTCTATCATCGCAAGTCCCCCATCGAGCACATCGAGCAGTTGCGCAACCAGCTCAAAGACGATGGGGAGCTGGTGCTCGAGACCCTGGTGGTGGACGGCGACGAAAACCAGGTGCTGATGCCCTCCGATCGCTACGGCAAGATGCGCAACGTCTGGTTCCTCCCCTCGAGCGCGGCCCTCACACGCTGGGTCGAGCGCTGCGGGTTCACCGATGTGCGCATCGTCGACGAGAATATGACCAGCACCGACGAACAGCGTCGTACCGACTGGATGATTAACGAGTCCCTGAGTGACTATCTGGATCCACACAATCCTGCACTCACGGTCGAAGGATACCCGGCACCCAAACGTGCCGTACTGATCGCCAGAAAGGCCAAAGACTAGCCGATGGCGGCTGTGGAAGTTACACTGACCCAATTCCAGGAAGCACAGTTAAATGAATGACATGAAAAGCAAATTAAAAGGAATGACCCTGCTCTCCCTGCTCAGTCTCGGCGGGTGTGTCAGTATGGAAAAAGCCCCCCCGGCCCCGACCCTGACGCTGGCCGAGCTGCGCAACGAGATCTCGTTGAGCGAGCAACGTCTGCAAACATCCATGGAACAGCAACAGAAGCAGTATGTGCAGCAACAGCACCTGCTGGTTCAGCTCAACACCGATGTCACCAACATGAAAGAGTCCGTGAAGAAAGTCGACAGCAAGCTGGCTACCCTGCCTCCCGAGCCGCCCAAGGCCATGCCCATTCCCACCGAGAAGTGCCCGGCGCCGAGCCAGGGCCACACCGTCGATGGCAAGCTGCTGGTGGGTGAAGCGGAGTGGATCTGGGTTGACGCCGCCAACGACGCCTTCCAGGCCCGGGTCGACACCGGCGCCACCACCTCCTCCATCAGCGCCCAGGAGATCACCATCTTCGAGCGCAACGGCAAGAACTGGGTGCGCTTCTTCCTGAGCCACCAGGAGATGGACGACAAGATCCAGATTGAAGCCCCCCTGGTGCGTCACGTGCGGGTCCGTCAGGCTTCCGCCGACGATCTCGACCGTCGCCCCGTGGTCCGCCTCGCCGTGCGCATCGGCGACATGACCGAGAAGGCCGAATTTACCCTGAAGGACCGCAGCGACATGACCTTCCCCGTGCTGCTGGGCCGTGAATTCCTCAAAGACATCGCCGTGGTCGACGTGGCCCGCGAATATATCCAACCCAAACCCAAGCTCAAGGATGTGAAATAATCCATGGTTTCCCGTAAGCCGTTCTATCTGCTGGTCGCCCTGCTCTACATCGTCGGCCTGGGGATGACCTTCTATCATCACATCGCGCTGGACGTCCCGCTCACGCCGGGTGAAAAGCGCCAGATCTGGTCCATCGAAGCCAAGCTCGAGTTCGAGGCCACCGGCGAGCCGGTGATCGCCTCCCTGGCCATTCCGGGCACCCAGCCCGGCTTCACCCTGATGAACGAGAACGCCGCGAGCCCGGGCTATGGCCTGTCGTTCGTGGAAAAAGACGGGGATGCCCGCGCCGAGTGGTCCATCCGCACCGCCTCCGGCCGTCAGGAGCTCTACTACCGGGTCGACATGATGGCCGATGCCCATGCCAAGCCCGCCGCCAACCCGCAGCCGCCCGCCATCGAGAAGCAGATCGAGAGCGAGCCCTACGCCACGGCCATGAAGCAGATCCTGGAGCGCGCCCAGGAGCGCTCCGCCGACGGCTACACCCTGACCCGCGAGATCATCAAGGAGATCGAGAAGCAGGAACAGAATGCCGAGCTGCTCAAGTCCCACAAGAGCCGCGCCAATCTGATTGCCGAGCTGCTCAACAACGCGGACGTCCCGGCCCGGGTGGTCCACGCCCTCAGCCTGGAAGATGGCCGTCGCCGTCAGGAGCTGGTGGATTACCTGCAGGTCTTCAACAGCCCGACCGACTACAAGCTGTTCAACCCGCAAAGCGGTGAACAGGGTCAACCGGCCAACCTGCTGCTGTGGGAGTACAACTCCGGCGCCCTCCTGGACGTCACCGGCGGTCACAACTCCCGCGTCACCTTCTCGATGATCGAGCAGGAGCAACCGGTCAACGTGGCCCTGGCCCAGAAGTTCGAAAAATCCGAGATGATGAACTTCTCCATCCACAGCCTGCCCCTGGAAGAGCAAGCCCTGTTCAAGGGTCTGCTGCTCATCCCCATCGGCGTGCTGATGGTGGTGTTCCTGCGGGTCATCGTGGGGATCAAGACCTCCGGCACCTTCATGCCGGTGCTGATCGCGGTCGCCTTCATCCAGACCTCGCTGGTCACCGGCCTCATCGGCTTCCTGCTGATCGTCGGCACCGGCCTGGTGATCCGCTCCTACCTCTCGAGGCTCAACCTGCTGCTGGTCGCCCGAATATCGGCGATCATCATCATGGTGATCTCGATGATCGGCATCTTCTCTGCGTTCGCCTTCAAGCTGGGGCTGACCGACGGCATGAAGATCACCTTCTTCCCGATGATCATCCTCTCCTGGACCATCGAGCGCATGTCCATCCTGTGGGAAGAAGAGGGTCCCAAAGAGGTGTTCCGCCAGGGCGGCGGCTCCCTGCTGGTGGCGGTCATCGCCTACCTGGCCATGGACAACGAGCTCATTCGTCACCTCACCTTCAACTTCCTCGGCCTGCAGCTGGTGCTGATGGCGACCGTGCTGTTGATGGGTAACTACACCGGCTACAAGTTGAGCGAGCTCAAGCGCTTCAAGCCGCTGGTGGACGAGATGAAGTCTGGTGCCACCCCGGGTAAGGACAAGTAACAGATGTGGTTCTGGCAGAAATACACCAGTCCGTGGAGCCTGTCCCAGGCAGGCATCCTCGGCATGAACAAGCGCAACCACTCCTACATCAGCCGCTACAACCCGCGCCGCCTCTATCCGCTGGTGGATGACAAGCTCAAGACCAAGCGCATCGCGCTGGATGCGGGGGTGACGGTGCCTGAACTCATCGGCACCATCCGCGAGCAGCACGACGTGACTCGCATCACCGAGTTGGTGAAGGACTGGCCGGGCTTCTGCATCAAGCCGGCCCGCGGCTCCGGCGGCAAGGGGATCCTAGTGATCCTGCGCCAGGAGGACGGCCTCTTCTACAAGCCCAACGGCAGCGCCGCCAACGGCCAGGATCTGGAGCGCCATGTCTCCAACATCCTGGCGGGGCTCTATTCCCTCGGCGGCAAGCCCGACGTGGCGCTGGTCGAAGGCCTCATCAACTTCGACGACGTGTTCGACGGCTACTCCTTCGAAGGGGTCCCCGATGCCCGGGTGATCATCTTCAAGGGGTTCCCGGTGATGGCCATGATGCGCCTCTCGACCTCGGCTTCCGATGGCAAGGCGAACCTGCACCAGGGCGCCGTGGGGGTGGGCCTGTGCCTGCGCACCGGCCGCGCCCTGCGGGCGGTGCAGTTTGGCAACCCGCTGCGCCACCACCCGGACACCGGCCTGGATCTCTATGATCTGAAGGTGCCTCACTGGGACACCCTGCTCAACCTGGCGGCCTCCTGCTACGAGATGTCCGGTCTTGGCTACATCGGGACCGACATGGTGCTGGACAAGTTCCGCGGCCCCATGCTGCTGGAGCTCAACGCCCGTCCGGGCCTTGCCATCCAGATCGCCAACGGTCGCGGCCTGGTGCCCAACCTCAAGACCATCGAGAAGCTGGGTCAGGTCAAGATGAACGTGGAGCAGCGGGTCAACTTCGCCAAGGATCACTTCGGTATCTTCGACGAATAGTCCGCCCCCCTTCTGCAAAAACGCGCCCACCGGCGCGTTTTTTTATGGCCGCTCCTGCGCGCAGGGCGCCCCGCCCGAAGGCCGATCCCCGTCACATCCCATGGCGGCACCCCTTCAATGGCGCGGCACAAGGGGATAAGCTCCTGACCAATGAGGGGTGGCCTGCCCATCGGCGCAGGCCACCCCATGTGTGTGAAGCAGTGCGCCTGCCAGGGGGCACCGATTTGTCGACGACAACGGGGCTTCTCGATGGTAGATTAATCAAATCAAATAGATAGCATCGATCGGGTTTCTCCTATGCAACGTTGGCCCAGCCTGAAGCAGCTCCAGTATCTGGTCGCTCTGGACGAGCACAAGAATTTCAACCGCGCCGCCAAGGCCTGCCATGTCAGCCAGTCGACCCTGAGTACCGGGATCCAGACCCTGGAGGACATGATGAACCTGCAACTGGTGGAGCGGGATCACAAGAGCTTCATCATGACGCCGGTCGGCATGGAGATCGTGGCGCGGGCGCGCAACCTGCTCTCCGACGCCCGGGATCTGATGGAGCTGGGGCAGCAGCAGGGGGGCGTTATGCACGGCACGGTACGCCTGGGCTGCATCCCCACTATCGCCCCCTTCCTGCTGAGCAAGCTGCTGCAGGTGTGCGGCAAGGCCTATCCGGATCTGGAGCTGCTGCTGCGGGAAGACACCACCACCAATCTGCTCAAGCAGCTGGAGCAGGGGCAGCTCGATCTGCTGATCTTGGCGCTGCCGGTGGAGATCGGCGGCTTCCACAGCAAGACCGTCGGCCAGGATCCCTTCCACATGGTGATGCCCTCCCACATGGCGGCGGGCCTGCACATGCCGTTCGACTACAAGGAGCTGCCCAACCAGAGCATCTTCCTGCTGGAGCGGGAGCACTGCCTGACGGAGCACGCGGTGAGCGCCTGTCGGCTGCGGGACAAGAGCAAGATCAACCCCTTCGCCGCCACCAGTCTGCACACCCTGGTGCAGATGGTGGGGGCCGGTCTTGGCACCACCTTCCTGCCCCAGATGGCCATAGATGCGGGCATCCTCGACAACACGGACCTGGTGGCCATTCCTCTGCCCGGGGAGAAACCCTATCGGGAGATAGGCCTGGTGTGGCGCCCCAGCACCACGCGGGTACAGACCTTCTACAAGATTGCCGAGCTGCTGACGCCGCTCATTACCCCTAAACCGGCGGGGTGATCCAGTGGCTGCCCTCACAGGCGGCCACTCCTCAATGCCGTTTTCATTCAGGTTCCAGGCAGGATCATCGTCTATGATGAACCCCGTGCCCTATCAAGGAGTTGAGATGTTTCGCACCTTGCTGCTGCCCCTGCTGGCCCTGCTTGTCGCCGCCTGCTCCAGCACGCCGGAGCCTCCCCCTCCCGTGCGCCAGAGCGGCGCATTCGACAACTTCTATCAGCAGTGGCGCGGCGTGCCCTATCGCATGGGCGGTACCAGCCGCGCCGGTCTCGACTGCTCCGCCTTCACCCAGCTCGCCTACAGCCAGGTCCTGGGCTTCACCCTGCCCCGCACCACGGAATCCCAGGCGAGCCTCGGCCGCCCGGTGGACAGATACCGTCTCCAGCACGGGGACCTGGTCTTCTTCAAGACCGGCTGGCAGCAGTACCACGTCGGGGTCTACACCGGGGCAGGTGAGTTCATCCACGCCTCCACCAGCAAGGGCGTGATCCGCTCGCGCCTCGACAACGTCTACTGGAACAGCCGCTACTGGCAGGCCCGCAGGCTGGTCCAGTAGGTGTGACCCCCAACATGAAAAGGCCCCGAGGGGCCTTTTCATGTTGTTGTCGGGTCAGTGCTTGCGGTGCCAGCGGGGCGAGGTGGCACGCTCCCCCCAGGGGGTCATGCAGGGCAGCAGGGCCCCCTCGATGACGCCCTCATGGCTCGCCAGCGCCAGGGCAATCTTTTCGTGGAGCAGGCGCAGCAGGTTCTTCTCCTGGCCCGCCAGGGAGTGGCCTGCGGCGAAATACTCCTGCTGATGTTGCAGCGCCAGCTTCTGGGCAAACTCATAGGTATTGAAACTGTCCGGCATGCGCGCGATCACGTCATCCAGCCGGGCCAGCAGGCTATGCAATTCCCTGGTCATGTGCGGTTCTCCCTCCGAGTTGGTGACCCACAATTACCCCTTATTAGATAGAAGACCAATCCAGATACCTCAAAAATGGGAGCCCGGACACAGTTCCGGACAACGCCGCCCACTGGCAGCCACCCTCTGCCCCCGCCCGGTTTACAAGTCGGCAACGAATCGCTAGATTTGGACCGACTAATCAGTCGGTCACTTTTCGTGCGGAGCATGCCATGGACACCACCGTCACCCCCGCCTCACCGGACAAGTTCTCCCTCCCCGAGCAACTGCATCGGCTCAGGCAGGCCAGCCAGGCCACCCCCATGCCGGATCTGGCGTCCCGCCTCGCCAGACTTGATGCCCTCAAGCAGGGGCTGCTGCGCCACAAGCAGGCACTGTGTCAGGCCCTGGCCCGGGACTACGGCCAGCGCAGCGATTACGACAGCCTGATCGCCGATGTGCTCCCCTGCGTCATGCAGATCAACTACACCCTGAAACGGCTCAAGGGGTGGATGAAACCGGAGCGCCGTCATTCCGGCCTGCTGCTGGCCCCCGCCAGGGTCGAGGTGCACTATCAGCCCCTCGGCGTGGTCGGCATCATGGTGCCCTGGAATTTCCCGGTGATGCTGAGCCTCGGGCCCCTCATCGGCGCCCTCGCCGCCGGCAACCGCGCCATGATCAAGCTCTCCGAGTTCACCCCTCACACCAACGCCGTGCTGCGCACCCTGCTCGATGAGGCCCTCGGCGGTGACGAGGTGGTGGTCATCGAGGGGGATGCGGGGATCGCGGCCGCTTTCAGCGCCCTCCCCTTCGACCATCTCATCTTCACCGGCTCCACGGCGGTGGGTCGGCTGGTGATGGCCGCGGCCGCCCCCCAGCTCACCCCCCTCACCCTGGAGCTCGGCGGCAAGAGCCCCTGTCTCATCGCCCCCGACATGCCCCTGGCCCTGGCGGTGGAGCGGATGATCTTCGGCAAGAGCCTCAACGCCGGCCAGATCTGCGTGGCCCCCGACTACGTACTGCTGCCGAGGGGGCAGGAGCAGGCCTTCATCGAGGCCTATCAGGCCCATTTTCGCCGCCTCTACCCCAAAGGGCTCGAGAGCCCGGATTATGGCGCCATCATCAACGCTCCCCAGTACGAGCGGCTCACCGCCTGGCTGGAGGAGGCGAGGCAGGCCGGCGCCCAGATCCACCCCTGCGTCACGCCCGCCCGGGATGACGCCACCCGCAGACTGGTGCCCCACCTGCTGACCGAGGTGCCCGGCCACTGCCAGGTGATGCAGCAGGAGATCTTCGGCCCCCTGCTGCCCCTGGTGCCCTATGACGACATCGAGGAAGCCCTGGCCTATGTGGCGGCCCGGCCCCGCCCCCTGGCGCTCTATCTGATGAGCCTGGACGAGACGCTGCAGCGCCGCCTCATCCGGGAGACCCACGCCGGAGGCATGGCCATCAACGAGAGTCTGTTCCAGGTGGCGGCGGACGATGCCCCCTTCGGCGGCATCGGTCCCTCCGGCATGGGCCACTATCACGGCCGCGAGGGGTTTCTCACCTTCTCCAAGGCCAAGACCGTGCTGCGCCGCGGACGCTTCAGCACAGGCTCCCTCATTCACCCCCCCTATCGGCGCTGGTACCAGCGGCTGATGATGGCCCTGTTCCTGCGCTAGGAGGCGAGATGCGAGAGACCATGACCGACAAACGCCGCCAGATCCTGGATGCCGCCCTGGCCCTGTGCGCGGAGGATGGCCTGCAGGGCGCCGCCACCGCCCGCATCGCCAAGGCGGCCGGGGTGGCCAATGGCACCCTGTTTCATCACTTTCCCAGCAAGGAGGTGCTGATCCAGAGCCTCTACCAGGACATCAAGCTGCGCCTTGGCGCCGCCATCACCGAGGCCGATGCCGCCCTGCCGCTCCAGGAGCAGGCCCGCCACTACTGGCACCAGGCCATGGGCTGGATGCAGGCCCACCCCCGTGAGCTCAGGTTCGTGCTGGGCTTTTTCCACTCCCCCCTGCTGGCCCGCCCCCTGCGCAGCCAGATCCTGGCGGAGACCCTGCATTTTCTGCCGAGCCTGCTCGCCCGGGGCCAGGCCAGCGGCGAGCTGATGTCGGCCCCGCCGGCACTGATGCTGGAGGTGTGCCAGGGCCAGTTTCTGGCCTGCGCCTCCCTCTTTGTCGATCAGCCTGAACTGGGAGAAGACCCCCACTGGCAGGAGAGCGCCTTCGCCCTCTTCTGGTCCGCCATCAGCGGAGGTTCCCATGCGCCCTGACGCCCTGCTTGCCACCGGCAGACGCCTCTGGATTGGCAGCCTGCTCTGGATCATCGGCCGCACTCTGTGCCGCGCCGCCCGGGTCGACGAGGCGGTGCGCCGCGAGCTTGCCCCCCTGCCGGACGGCCTCACCATCAGGCTCGAGGTAAACGGCATGACCCGGGGGCTGAGTCTCTACAAGTTCGCGGGGCGCTGGCACTGCGGTGAGGAGGCTGGCAGGGCGCATTCGACCTGTGCCCATGACGGCCCCCACCCCCTGCGGGTGCGCTTCAAGCACCCCGCCGTCGCCTTTCGCGCCCTCAGTTTTCGCCTCGGCATCAACCAGGCCTTTTGCGAAAACCGGCTGCTGGTGGAGGGGGATCTCGACGCGGCCATGCACCTGGTGCGAGCGCTTGAGCAGTTGCAGAGCCTGATCCTGCCCGCCTTCATCGCGCGGCCCCTGCTTCGCCACTACCCGGACCCGCATCGCAAGCTCGCGCGGGCCTGCCACATCTATCTGGGTCTTCTGACCGGTTGAACACGAGGAGAACGGGATGAGCCGTTATTACGATTTTTTCTGCCCGGTCAAGCTGATGGCGGGGGAGCAGGCACTGGAACAGTTGCCGGATGCCCTGAGGGGATTGGGAGCTGGCCGCCCCTTGCTGCTCACCGACAAGGGGGTCAGCGGCAGCGGGCTCGCCACCCTGCTGGCCGATGTGATGGCCGAAGGGGCGTTGCCGGTCGCCGCCATCTGGGACGAGATCCCGGCGGACTCCTCCACCGCCGTGGTGGAGCGGATCGCCCGCCACTACCGGGAGCTGGGCTGTGACAGCCTGCTGGCCCTTGGCGGCGGCTCCGTCATCGACACCGCCAAGGCGGTGAACATACTGGCGACCCTGGGGGGCGAGCGGCTGCTCGACTATGCCGGAGCGGATTGCCTGACCCGTCCCCTCAACCCCCTGGCGGTGGTCCCCACCACGGCGGGGACCGGCTCCGAAGTGACCCTGGTGGCAGTGATCAAGGATGAAGGGAGCGGGCGCAAGGTGCCCTTCACCTCCCCCTTCCTGCTGCCCCGGCTGGCGGTGCTGGATCCCCGCTTCACCCTGGGGCTGCCGCTGCCCATCACCGCCGCCACCGCCATGGATGCCATGACCCACGCCATCGAGGCCTTCATCGGCAACGGCAAGAACCCGGTCAGTGACGCCCTGGCCCTGATGGCGGTGGAGAAGATTGCCACCGCTCTGCCCAGGGTGCTGGCCCACCCGACAGACAAGGGCCTGCGGCTGCAACTGGCGGAGGGCTCCACCTTGGCGGGCATGGCGTTTTCCAACTCCATGGTGGGGCTGGTGCACGCCCTCGGCCACAGTCTGGGGGCGCGCTGCCACCTGCCCCATGGCCTCTGTATGAACCTCTTCCTGCCCACCGTGCTCGACTACAACCGGCCCGGCATCGACCCCGAGCTCGCCCGCCTGCTGCTGCCCCTGGTGGGGCCGGAGCGCTTTGCCGCGACCCCGGCCGAGGGGAGACCCCAGGCCACCATCGAGGCGTTGCAGGCACTGCGCGATACCCTGTGGCAGACGGTCAAGCTGCCCCGCACCCTGCGGGAGGCGGGCCTCACCGACAAGGCGCTGCTGCCCGGGATCCGGGATCTCGCCATCAACGACGGCGCCCTGCTCTACAACCGCAAGGATGCGGACAGGGAACAGTTGCTGGCCCTGCTGGAGCGGGCCTGGGAGTAACGGACCCTTGCCCGTCAGACATCGGGGGTGAAGACCCCGGTGGAGAGATAGCGATCCCCCCGATCGCAGATGATCGCCACCACCACCCCCTGCCCGATCTCCGCCGCCACCCGCAAGGCCCCGGCCACCGCGCCACCCGAGCTGACACCGCAGCAGATCCCCTCCTCCCGCGCCAGGCGGCGCATCATGACGAGGGACTCTTCCAGTGTCACATCCAGCACCCCATCGACCCGCGCAGGCTCGAAGATGGCGGGCCGGTAGGCCTCGGGCCAGCGGCGAATGCCGGGGATCTGGCTCCCCTCGGCCGGTTGCAGGCCGATCACCGCCACCGCCGGGTTCTGCTCCTTGAGGTAGCGGGAGACCCCCATGATGGTGCCCGTGGTGCCCATGGCCGAGACGAAGTGAGTGACCGCCCCGCCGCTCTGGCGCCAGATCTCGGGGCCGGTGGAGCGGTAGTGGGCATCCGGGTTGGCGGGGTTGTTGAACTGATCGAGCACCAGCCCTTCCCCCCGCGCCTGCATGGCCAGGGCGAGGTCTCGCGCCGCTTCCATGCCCTCTTCCACCAGCACCAGCTCGGCGCCGTAGGCCTGCATGGCGTCGCGCCGCTCCTGGCTCATGTTGCTCGGCATGATGAGCCGCATCCGGTAACCCCGGGACGCCGCCACCATGGCCAGCGCGATGCCGGTATTGCCGGAGGTGGCCTCGATGAGCCGGGCTCCTGGCGCTAAGTGACCACTCGCCTCTGCCTGCCTGATGAGGTTCAGCGCCGCCCTGTCCTTGACGGAGCCGGCGGGGTTGTTGCCCTCCAGCTTCACCAGCAGGGTGACGCCGGGATGCGGATTGATGCGGCGCAGCGCCAGCAGCGGGGTGTTGCCTATCAGCTCGTCCAGGGTGGCGAAGGCCATGACGGATCCATCCTCTCTCAATGTTCTATACCTTGCCTTGCGACCATTCGCAGGCCGGCCAGTGTAAGCGAGCCCGCCATGGGCGCAAAGAATGGCGTTGGCAAACCCTGTCCGCCATGTTCTGATCTTCCCATTCACCCAGAGAGGACTCCCGATGAGCGACATCCTTCACCAGGCCGATCAGCAGCAGTTTGTCTGCACCGTGGACGGCAAGCTCTCCCGCCTTGCCTATCGCCGGCTGGACGCCACCACGGTGGACGCCTACAGCACCCAGGTTCCCCCCGAGCTGCGCGGACAGGGGATTGCCGACAAGCTGGCCCGCCGCTTCTACGACTGGACCCTCTCTGAGGGGCTCACCATAGTGCCGAGCTGCAGCTACATCGACGTCTGGTTGCGCCGCAATGCCGGTTGAAGCCGCGCCGCTGCGGGAGGCGCACCTGCGGGCCTGCACCGAGGCCCTGCTGCGAGCTGATCACCCGCGCATGGATTGCCTCCGGGCTGCGCGGGAGCTGGCCCTGCCCGACTGGGCCCTGGGGGCGGGGTTTGTGCGCAACCTCATCTGGGATCACCTCCATCACAAGGCCGAACCCACCCCGCTCAACGACATCGATCTTATCTATCTGGACAGCGCTGATCCGACTGGATTGAAGGAGGCCGATCACGAAGCCTGGCTCGCCGCCAGGATGCCGGGCCAGTTATGGGAGGTGCGCAACCAGGCCCGCATGCATCTGCGCCAGCAGGTGCCTCCTTTTGCCAGCTCCCTCTCGGCCCTCAGCCACTGGGTGGAGATACCCACCTGCATCGGAGTCCGCCTGTTGGCAGATGATGCTTTCGAGTGGCTGGCCCCCTACGGCTTTGCCCCCAACTGGTCCCTGGTGGTGAGCCCCAATCCGCGCTGTCGCCAGGAGAGCCGTATCTTTAGCGAACGGGTCAGGGCCAAGGAGTGGCAACGCATCTGGCCTGACCTTGTGGTGAACTGGCCATGAGCGGATTGCAAAGGGCCGACGACCTTGGGCACACTAAGAAAAAGATGTTTGTAACTCAATGGGTTAAATAATGCGCGACTTCTTCTCTCTCGAGCGCTGGCTGCCGGGGCTCGCCGCCTTGCTGCAATACCAGCGGGCCTGGCTGATGCCGGATCTTCGCGCTGGCCTCTCGGTCGCGGCCGTGGCCCTGCCCGTGGCCATCGCCTATTCGGAGCTCGCCGGGGTGGGTGCCATCGTCGGCCTCTACTCCTGCATCCTGCCCATGGTGGTGTATGCCCTCTTTGGCACCTCCCGTCAGCTCATCGTCGGTCCGGATGCCGCCACCTGCGCGGTGATCGCCGCCGTGGTAACGCCGCTCGCCGCCGGGGATCCCACCCGTCACTGGCAACTGGTGATGACCATGACCGCCATGACCGGCTTCTGGTGCCTCATCGCCAGCCGCTTCAAGCTGGGGGTGCTGGCAGACTTTCTCTCCCGCCCCATCCTGATGGGGCTGCTCAACGGGGTGGCCATCACCATCATGGTGGGCCAACTCTCCAAGATCTTCGGCTTCACCTTCAGCGAGCGCTACCTGATAGAGCGGATCCTGAACGGCACCAGCTACATTACCCAGACCCATCTGCCCACCCTGGCCATGAGCCTGACCGCTCTGCTCACCTTGCTGCTGGCCAAGCGCTACAGACCGGCCTGGCCCTCCTCCATGGTGGCCATGGTGGTGACGGCGGCCCTGGTGTGGCTGTTCAATCTCGGCCGCGTCGACATCGCCACCCTGGGGACCATCGGCTCGGGGCTGCCCGCCTTCCAGATGCCGGACTTTCCCCCCGGGCTTATCCGTGAGCTGGTGCTGCCCGCCCTCAACCTTGCCATGGTGAGCTTCGTCTCCATGATGCTCACCGCCCGCAGCTTTGCCGCCAAGAATGGCTACGAGATTGATGCGGACAAGGAGTTTAGGGCGCTGGGCATGGCGAACCTGGCCGCCGCCGCCTCCCAGGGGTTTGCCATCAGCGGGGCGGATTCGCGCACCGCGGTGAACGACGCCAACGGCGGCAAAAGCCAGTTGGTCTCCATCATCGCCGCCGCCGTCATCGCCCTGGTCACCTTCTACCTGACGGCGCCGCTGCAATACATTCCCACCGCCGCCCTCGGGGTGGTGCTGGTGATGGCCTCCCTGTCGCTCACGGATTTTCGCGGCCTCTGGGCTCTGCGCGACTCGGACCGCGCCGCCTTCTGGCTCGCCCTGGTGACCTTTGTCAGCGTGCTCACCATGGGGGTCATTCCGGGCATCACCCTCGCGGTGCTGCTGGGGCTGTTCCAGTTCCTGCGCAACGTGATGCGCCCCACCGACCAGCTGCTCGGCATGGACGACGAGGGCGTGGTGCGCACCCTGGGAGACAACGAGCAGGCCAAGGCGATTCCCGGCATCCTGGTCTACCGCTTCAACTCCCCGCTCACCTACTTCAACGCCCCCTACTTCAAGCGGCGGGTGCTGGCGCTCCTGGTGCAGGATCCCCACAATCCCAGGTGCCTGGTGGTGGATGCGGTGGCCTGCTTCACCCATCAGGACATCAGCGTCATGAGCATGGTGGGAGAGCTGCACAAGGAGCTCAAGCGGCGCGGCATCCACATGGTAATGGCCGGTCGGCACGGCCAGATGAGCCAGTGGTTCAAACAGGCGGGGATCCGGGTCGGCGAGGATGGCATCATCCTCTGCCCCGACATGTACCAGGCCCTGCGCATGACCCGCTGCTACCGGGAGCCGGTGTTCCGGGACGACGAGGGGGTGGAGAGCACCACGGATGCCCTGCTCACCCGCTGGCCGCACGATGACGACCTGCCCGACTCGGCGCGCCTCACCCGCCCCAGCGAGCAGGAGGCCGGCGCCACGCCGGTCTGAGAGACATCCCCTGGTCGCAGGCCCCCTCCTCCTGCGACCAGGATTGCACCCCGCCCCCGCTTGGTGTTAAATGCCCCTCCAGTTGGCCCTGACGAGGGCCATCGCCAGCACCTGGATATCCCATGCAGACTCAATCCCACGCGGGCCCGGGCTCCCTCTTCGCCCTGACCTGGCCACTGTTCATCGATCTGGCCCTTCACTTTCTGACCGGGGCCCTCAACACCTTCATGGTGGGCCACGTCTCCTATCAGGGGGTGGCGGCCCTCGCGGTGGGCAACCAGGTCTTCGATCTCGCCATCACCCTGTTCAGCTTCGTCAGCATCGGCACCAGCGTGGTGATCACCCAGTATCTGGGGGCGGGAGACAAGGAAAAAGCCCGCGTCGTCATCCACACCGCCATCGGCTTCAACCTGCTGGTGGGACTGGTGGCCGCGGTCGGCGTCATGGCGGGGGCCGGCACTATGCTGGCGCTGATGAACCTGCCTGCCCACCTGATGAGCGACGGCAGCCTCTACCTGCAGATCATCGGGCTTTGCCTGCTGCCGGAGGCGGCGGCCCTCTGTCTGGCCGCCACCCTGCGTGCCCACGGACACACCCGCCAGGCCATGTACGTGACCCTCATCGTCAACCTCATCACCTTCGTCGGCAACCTGCTGCTGCTCTACGGCTGGTTCGGCCTGCCCCAACTCGGGGTCGCCGGGGTCGCCATCAGCACGGTGGCGGGGCGCATCGTCGGGGTGGTGCTGCTGGTGTGGCTGGTGGCGCGCAAGACCGGCATCCGGCTGCGTCTGCCCGAGATCGTCCGCCCAAGCCGCGCCATGCTGGACAAGGTGCTGCACATCGGTCTGCCGGCGGCGGGGGAGAACCTCTCCTGGATGCTGCAGTTCATGGTGGTGACCGCCTTCGTCGGCCTGCTCGGTGACAAGGCGCTGGCGACCCAGTCCTACTTCTTCCAGATCTGCCTGTTCATCCTGCTGTTCGGCCTCTCCATCGGCCTTGGCAACGAGATCATCATCGGCCACCTGGCGGGGGCCCGACGCTTCGATCAGGCCTATCGCCAACTGATGAAGAGCCTGAAACTCGGCCTCATCGTCACCGCCGCCATCGCCATCGCCGCCGCCCTCAACGGCCGCGCCATCATCAGCCTGTTCACCGACGACGCCGACATCATCACCCAGGTGGCGCAACTCTTCCTCATCAGCCTCATCCTCGAACCCGGTCGCACCTTCAATCTGGTGGTGATCAACGCCCTGCGCGCCACCGGGGATGCCCGTTTCCCGCTCTACATGGCGCTCGTCTCCATGTGGGGCATTGCCGTTCCCCTGGCCTATTTCCTTGGTATCATGCAGGGCTATGGCCTGGTAGGCATCTGGCTGGCCCTCGCCTGCGACGAGTGGGTGCGCGGTCTGGCCATGTTCTGGCGCTGGCGCAGTCGTCGCTGGCAAAACAAAATTCTTGTTGAAACATAAGCGGAATCACCATGAAGAAAATCGGACTCTTGTTGACGGCCATCCTGCTCAGCCCGCTCGCCATGGCGCAAACCGCCCCGGCGACCCCCAAGGCGCAGGCTCCCCAGACCTGGTATGTGGCCCCCATCGTCATCGACGAGACCAGCGAAGCCCAGAAGGCCCTGACCAAGGAGTTCACGGCCCAGATGATCAAGACCATCAAGATCAACGAGTACCAGACCGGCAAGGCGGTGGGCAAAACCAAATCGCCCAAGTGGCTGATCCGCACCAAGCTGATGCCCGCAAGCCAAGAGCCCCTGGTCGGCAAGAAGCACCCGCAGGGCCTCACCTATGGCAAGGGCATCCCCACCCAGGAGATCGTCGGCGAGCTCATCATGAACGGCACCCTGGTGGCCCACATCGGTCAGGGCTGGCGCGAACCCATCGTGCCGGGCACACCGGTGGCGGAGAAGATCTCCATCGCCAACTACCAGTACGCCATCGGCAACGAGGCCAAGGCGCCGGATCTGGAAGAGCTGGCGGCGCAGATCGGTTTCGAGGCGGGCAAGGTGATTGCCAGAGACGGCAAGCCCCTGCCCGAGAAGAAAAAGAAAAAAGAGTAAACGGCTCACCCGTTTCCAGTCAGGGGCCTCGCGCCCCTTTCTGTTGCCCGCCCCGTTGCAGACCCCCTCTCCCGAATGTGAAGCGGATCCCGCTTCTTTCCTCTGCTGTCCCTGGGTCAGTAGGCAATCATCATGTAATTCAAACAGTTAAAAATCACCCTTCTTATGCAGCAATTCCGTGGCCCCGAATTGGATCGGGATCACGTTTCTCCCCGGCAGTAAGGGGTACTTTGGTCTTGCAGGCACAATCAAACGACAACAAGGAGGCTTCATTACATGTTTCCGGAGTACAGAGATCTCATCTCGAAACTGAAGAGCAGTGATGTCCATTTCCAGAAGAAGTTTGACTTGCACAACGACCTGGATGCGGAGATCAGAAAGCTGGAGAAACACCACGCCAGCGACTACAGCTCCGAGGTGAAGGATCTGAAAAAACAGAAACTTAAACTGAAAGAGGAGATATACGACATCCTCAAACAACATCCACACTAGACGCCTCGACGAATACCTGGATAAGCAACTTATCCTGCCAGCCCGGCCCGACGCCGGGCTTTTTGTTGGCCGCCCCAAGGCGCGGCAACGGCCACTTCCCTTGGCACCGGAAAACGAAGCGGGCCAACAGGCCCGCTTTGTCATACCTGTTTCATCCCATGATCACACCGGCGGATGGAACTGGCTGGCCTCGCGGGTGGCCATCTCCTCGTAGGTGGCCCACTTCTGCCACGCCACTTGTTGCGCCACCTGCATCAGCCGCTGTGCCTCTTCCGGGTGGCTCTGGGCCAGCACCCGATAACGGGTCTCCTCCTGCCGATATTCGGCAAGGGGGATGGAGGGGCGCAGGCTGTCGAGGCTGAAGGGGTTCTGCCCGGCGCTGCGCAGTACCGGGTTGTAGCGCATCAGCGGCCAGTGGCCCGAATCGACCGCACGCTTCTGTTGGGCTAATCCCTGCTCCATGTCGATGCCGTGGGCGATGCAGTGGCTGTAGGCGATGATCAGCGACGGGCCCGGATAGGCTTCCGCTTCCCGCAAGGCCTGCAGCGCCTGCTGCGGGTTGGCACCAAAGGCGATGCGGGCAACATAGACGTTGCCGTAGGAGATGGCCTGCAACGCCACATCCTTCTTGGCCAGCGTCTTGCCTCCCGCCGCAAACTTGGCGACGGCACCGAGCGGCGTCGATTTCGACATCTGACCGCCGGTGTTGGAGTAGACCTCGGTATCCATCACCAGCACGTTCACATCACGGCCGGAGGCGAGCACATGATCGAGCCCCGCCGAGCCGATGTCATAAGCCCAGCCATCGCCGCCCACTATCCAGACCGAGCGGCGCACCAGCTGATCAATCAAGGAGAGCAGTTCGCGGGCCTTGCCGGATTTCACCTCTTCCAGCCGCTCCCGCACTTGGGCGACCCGGGTACGCTGGGCGCGGATCTCCGACTCCAGCCGCTGGGGGGCGCTAATCAGGGTATCGACCAGCTCGGCGCCCAGCTCCCCCTTCATCGCTTCGAGAGCCGCCACCGCCTGACCGTGATGCTGATCGGCGGTGAGACGAAAACCAAAGCCAAACTCGGCGTTGTCTTCGAACAGTGAGTTCGACCAGGCCGGCCCCTTCCCTTCGCCGTTCTTGGCCCAGGGGGTGGTCGGCAGGTTGCCACCGTAGATGGAGGAGCAACCGGTGGCGTTGGCCACCAGCATGCGATCCCCAAACAGCTGGGTCAGCAACTTGAGGTACGGGGTCTCGCCACAGCCGGCGCAGGCACCGGAGAACTCGAACAGGGGTTCGAGGAACTGGGTGCCGCGCACCGTGGAGAAGTCCACCCGCTCGCGAGCAGGCCACGGCAGACTCTCGAACCAGCGCAGCGCCTGCTTCTGACCAGCCAGATGCGGCGCCTTGTCCATCATGGTGATGGCGCGCTCGCCTTCATGGCTCTCATCCGCTCCGGCCCGCACCGGACAGGCCTGCACGCACTGGCCGCAGCCGGTGCAATCTTCCGGATAGAGTTGCAAGGTGTAGCGGCTGTCGGGGAAACCCTTGGCGGTGACGGGCACCGACTGAGCGGCCTCGGGGGCGGTCGCCAGCCAGTCCTGATGGTAGAACTTGGCCCGCAGCGCCCCATGGGGGCAGACAAAGACACAGTTGCCACACTGGATGCAGATATCCGAATGCCAAATCGGGATCTCGCGGGCGATATCCCGCTTCTCGAAGCGGCTGGTGGCAGTGGGGTAAGTACCATCCACCGGCAGCATGGATACAGGGATCAAATCGCCGCGCCCCGCCAGCATCTCGCCAGTGACCCGTTGGACAAACTCGCAGCCACCCGGTGCCAGCGGCAGCGGATAGTCGCTGATCTGCTCCTCACCGGCCGGGATGGCCACCTGATGGAGATGGGCCAAGGTGTCATCCACCGCCGCGAAGTTGCGCTCGACCACTTCGGGCCCCTTGCGGGCATAACTCTTCTCGATGCTCTCCTTGATAAGGGCGATCGCCTCGTCCCGCGGCAAGATTCCGGCCAGGGCAAAGAAGCAGGTCTGCATGATGGTGTTGATGCGATTGCCCATGCCGTTACGCTCGGCCACCCGATCGCCGTCGATGCAATAGAGGCGGATATCGAGGGCACGGATGCGGGCACGCAGCCGCTCGGGCAGTTCGGCCCAGACACGGTCAGGCTCATAGGGAGCATTGAGCAGCAGGGTCGCCCCTTCCGCTGCGTGCTCCAGCAAGTCCACCGATTCGACAAACCCCCACTGGTGGCAACCGATAAAGCTCGCCTGCTCGATAAGCCAGGGGGCGTCGATGGGCTCGGGGCCAAAGCGCAGGTGGGAGACGGTGCGCGAGCCCGACTTCTTGGAGTCGTAGACGAAGTAGCCCTGAGCGTGGAAGCCCTCCAGCTCGCCGATGATCTTGATGCTGTTCTTGTTGGCGCCCACAGTGCCGTCGGCACCGAGGCCGAAGAAGAGCGCCCGTACCCGACTGGCGGGCTCCAGATCGCCTATGGGGTGCCATGCCAGACTGAGGCCCGACACATCATCGACAATCCCCACGGTAAAGCGCGGGCGCGGCGCATCGGATGCCAGCTCCTCGAAGACAGCCGCGCACATGGCGGGGGTGAACTCCTTGGAAGAGAGGCCGTAGCGACCACCGCTCAGCCAGGGCAGCCGCTTGATAAGGCCGCGCTGCAAGCCATCGATGAGCGCGCTCTGCACATCCAGCAGCAGCGGCTCGCCGCCTGCCCCCGGCTCCTTGGTGCGATCCAGCACCGCCATGCGGCGAACGCTCGCGGGCAGGGCATCGAGCAGCGCCTGCACCGGGAAGGGGCGATAGAGGCGCACCACCAAGACCCCGGTCTTGCGATCCTGCCGGTTGAGCCAATCCACCGTCGTGCGGGCGGTGGCCGCCCCCGAGCCCATCAGCACGATGACGTCGGTGGCATCCGGGGCGCCGTGGTACTCCACCAGCTGGTAGTGGCGGCCGGTCAGCTCGCCGAGGCTCTCCATACACTGCTGCACCCGGGCCGGTACCGCCTCGTAGAAGGGGTTGACGCTCTCGCGGGACTGGAAATAGGTATCCGGGTTCTGGGCGGTGCCACGCATCACCGGATGATCCGGGTTGAGGGCCCGCGCACGGTGGGCGCGCACCCAGTCGTTGTCGATAAGGGCGCGAATTTCATCCCGATGCAGGGCGACTATCTTGTTCACCTCGTGGGAGGTGCGAAAGCCGTCGAAGAAGTGGATAAAGGGCACCCGGCACTGCAGGGTGACGCTGTGGGCGACCAGGGCCAGGTCCTGCGCCTCCTGCACCGAGCCGGAGGCGAGCATGGCAAAGCCGGTGCTGCGCGCCGCCATCACGTCCTGATGGTCGCCAAAGATCGACAGCCCCTGCGCCGCCAAGGATCGGGCCGCCACATGGAACACCGCCGAGGTCAATTCGCCTGCGATCTTGTACATGTTGGGCAGCATCAGCATCAGCCCCTGACTGGCGGTGAAGGTGGTGGCGAGCGCCCCCGCCTGCAGGGCGCCGTGCACCGTGCCAGCCGCTCCCCCTTCGCTCTGCATCTCCACCACGGTGGGGATGTTGCCCCAGAGGTTGGTCTGCCCTTCTGCCGCCCAGGCGTCGGCCAGTTCGGCCATGGTCGAGCTCGGGGTGATGGGATAGATGGCACACACTTCGCTCAGCTGGTACGCCACCCGGGCCGCGGCTTCGTTGCCGTCAACCATGATCAGTTCATGTTTCATTGGGACTCCTCCGGTTGGCGAAGCTCGATGGCGTGGCAGGGGCACTGGTCGTGGCAGGCACCGCAGCCAGTGCAGCGCTCGGCATCCACCTGATACCCCAGACCCGGCCCCAGCTTGGCGATGGCCTGCTCGGGGCAGCTGCCGTAGCAGCCGTCGCACTCGAAGCAGTTGCCGCAGGAGTAGCAGCGCGCCGCCTCGTAGCGGGCGGCCGTCTCGTCCAGTCCGCCGATGATCTCGCCAAAGTCGTCCCGCGCCGAAGGCGGTTTGACCGGCTGGCTGCTGGCCGGCGCCTGGGTCTGGAACCAGAGCTGCAACTGCTCCGGCCCCACCAGCGGCTTCCCTGCCTGCAAATGGGAGAGCGGCTTGTGATAGAGGCGACCACGCAGCCAGGCATCCATGTGGCGCGCCGCCTTCTTGCCGTGGCCGGTGGCGATGGTGACGGTGCGCTCGGAGGGCACCATGTCGCCACCGGCAAACAGACCCGGCACGTCCGTCATCAGGTTCTCGCCAACCTGTACCACTCCCTCCTTGTTGACCCGCACGCCGGGGATGCTCTCCAGCACGCTCAAATCAACTTCCTGACCGAGCGCCAGAATAAGGGAGTCCGCTTCGAGGGTTTCAAACTTGCCGGTGGGCACCGGCTTGCCCTCGGCATCCAGCGCCATCACCTCCACCTCGATATTGGTGCTGTCGAGCTGGCGGATGGTGCGCAGCCAGTTGATCTTGATCCCCTCCTCCTCGGCCTCATCGGCTTCGAAGGCGTGGGCCGGCATATGATCGCGGTCGCGGCGGTAGATGATCATCGCCTCTTCCACACCGAGGCGACGGGCGGTACGGGCCGCGTCCATGGCGGTGTTGCCGCCGCCGTAGATGGCTACCCGCCGTCCCAATTTGGGCGGCGGCAAGCCTTTCTCTTCGGCCAGACTGGCCTGTTCGAGAAAACTCACCGCATCGAGGATCTTGCCCGCTTCCCGGGCCGGAATATCGACCCGCTTGGCCAGATGGGCGCCGATGGCCATAAAGACGGCGTCAAAGCCCCCCTCGTCGCGCTCGCGCAGCACATCCTCCACCTTGTGGTTGAGGGTCAGGGTCACCCCGGCCGCCACGATGCGGGCCACCTCCCGATCCAGCACATCGCGAGGCAGGCGGTAGGCGGGAATGCCGAAACGCAGCATGCCGCCCGCCAGCGGCCCCGCTTCGCGGATCTCCACCTGATGGCCGAGCCGATTGAGGTGCCAGGCGCAGGAGAGGCCGGAGGGACCGGCACCGATCACCAGCACCTTCTTGCCGCTGGCGGGCGCGGGGGGCGCGGGCTGCCAGCCCCGGGCCAGCGCCTCGTCGCCGAGGAAGCGCTCGATGGCGTGAATGGAGACGGCATCATCTACCTGGGCGCGGTTGCAGGCACTTTCGCAGGGGTGATAACAGACCCGCCCGTGGACTGCAGGCAGGGGATTTTCTTCGATGAGTCGTTGCCAGGCCGCTTCAAAGCGACCGGCCTGCGCCAAAGAGAGCCAGGCCTGGATATTTTCTCCGGCCGGGCAGGCGTGATTGCAGGGTGGCAGGGCCGGCCGCCAGACGGGTAGCCGAGTACGGACCGGGCCTGTTCCCGTTTTCAGGGAGAGATCCGGCAATGGGGTCATGTCCAGTTGTTTGCTCATACATTGCTTTCTTCTTTTTGTGTGACAGGCCCCATCCGATGGCGCTTGATACCGTTTTGCCTGGGCAGACGGTGGCCGGAGGGGGAAGAAGCGAAAGCGTTAGAAACTGGAAGCTGACCGGATGATGGGCCGTTTTTTGTACGACATGGTGGATCAGGATCAATAAATGTTGCGCTTTATGGGTCGCCCCCTTCACAACCGGATCCCCGTCACACCCCGCAGCCATTCGGGCCTGTCGCCCGAGCCCCCTCGCCGTCCTCGACGTGGGCAGCAGGAGAAGATTGCCGCCCGGGGCAGGAATCGTTATCTTCCCCTCTTCACAGGAATCGCCACAGCACAAGGACCAGGACATGCCGACCCTCGCCAGCATACATCTCTACCCCATCAAATCGACGGCAGGCATGCCGCTGGAGCGCGCCCAGGTGACCCAGGAGGGACTTGCCGGGGATCGCCGCTACATGGTGGTCAAACCGGATGGCACCTTTATCACCGCCCGCACCCATCCCCAGTTGCAGCAGGTGGTGGCCACCCCCGTCGAGGGGGGGCTGCAACTGCGCTATCCAGGTCTGCCCCCCCTTGCCCTCATGGAGGCGGCGTTCAGTCGCGCCCCTCAGCACACCGGTGTCTGGGGGGATCGCTTTACCGCCCTGCACACCGGGCCCGACGCCGATGAGTGGCTGAGCCGGGTGGCGAGGGAGCCGGTGCGCCTGCTCTGGCTCGGGGAGGCATCCGATCGTTTTCGGGAGAAGACCGGCACCCGGGTGAGCTTTGCTGACGGCTACCCCTTGCTGCTCATCAGCCAGGCTTCCCTTGAGGATCTCAACCTGAGATCCGATGCCTTGCACCAGATGAGCCAGTTTCGTACCAACCTGGTGGCGAGCGGCACCCGCCCCTTCGAAGAGGATGGCTGGAAGCGGATCCGCATCGGCGAGGTGGAGTTTCGGGTGGACAAGCCGTGCAGCCGCTGCATCATGACCACGGTGGAGGCAGGCACGGAGCGCTTCAATGCCCTGAAAGAGCCGCTGGCCACCCTCACCCGCTACCGGCATGGCGAAGATGGTGAGGTCTACTTCGGCCAGAATCTGGTGGCCCTGAACGAGGGGTGGATTGAGGCGGGCAGCGAGATCGAGGTGCTGGAGCGGGCCCGGGCGCCGGTCTACCCCAACGCGGCCCCGAAAAAGCGGGAGCTGGTGTGCGTCGCCCGGGAACCCCTGGCCCGGGATCTGGAAACCTTCTGGTTCGAGGCCGCCGACGGCGAGCCCCTGCCCGACTACCTGCCTGGACAGCACCTGCCCATCAGCCTCGATATCAAAAACACACGGGTTCAACGCCGCTACACCCTGAGCTCCACGCCGGAGCGGCCCGAGCGTTACAGCATCAGCGTCAAGAAGCTGGCCGATGGCCGCCTCTCCCCCTGGCTGCACCATGAGCTACGCGTGGGCGATCACCTGCTGGCCGCCCCCCCGGCCGGCGAGTTTCACTTAGGGTCCGAGCGCAGGCTGCTCCTGCTCTCGGCGGGATCCGGTGTCACCCCCATGCTCTCCATTGCCCGCACTCTGGCACTACGGGGGGAGCTCGGTGACGTCCACTTCATGCACCTGTGTCGCAGCGAGGCAGACATCCCTGCCGCCAGCGAGCTGCACGCCATGGCGCAGCAGGGAATGACCCTCACCCTGATCCTGAGCCAGCCTGACAAACACTGGCAGGGACTCAGCGGCCGTCTGAATGACAATCATCTGGGCCGGATCCGGGGTTTGCAGGAGCGGGAGGTGTTCATCTGCGGCCCCCACGGCTTCATGGCCGATGCAGCCAACCGGTTGAGCGCCCTCGGCGTACCGGCCGGGCGCATCCGCCAGGAGAGCTTTGGCGGGGCCCTGCTCTCGGTGGCCCGCCCCCATCGGGCGGTGCAACTGCGTATCGGCGAGCGGGAGTTTGCGGGCAACAACCAGGGCACCGTGCTGGATCAGGCCAACAAGCAGGGGGTAGAGCTGCCCTGGAGCTGCCGTGCCGGCATCTGCGGCAGTTGCAAGCAGACCCTGGTCTCGGGCGAGGTGGATCACCCCGATGCCCCCGCCATCAGCGCCGCCGAGCGGGCCGAGGGCAAGATCCTCGCCTGCTGCGCCGTGCCCCTGACGGATCTGGTGATCAAATAGGGTGATCGGGGGGCAAAACCCCGTCCCCGGAATGCAAAACGGCTGCCCGAGGGCAGCCGTTTTATTTAGATGACTGGCTATCAGCCACGCAGGGCGGCGATGCGCTGCTCGATGGGCGGGTGGCTCATGAACAGCTCGCTCATGGAGCGCTTGCCGTTGATGCCGAACGCCATCATGGAACCCTCCATCTGCGGCTCGGCACCGCGGGCGAGACGCTGGAGCGCGGCAATCATCTTGTCGCGGCCGGCCAGCTTGGCGGCACCGGCGTCGGCACGGAACTCGCGCTGACGGCTGAACCACATGACGATGATGGAGGCGAGCACGCCGAACACCATCTCCAGCACGAACACGGTGATCATGTAGGCGAAACCGCCGGTGCTGCTGCTCTCTTCCTCGTTGTTGGAGCTGAAGAAGTTGCTGATGACGCCGGCCACGATGCGGGCGAAGAACATCACGAAGGTGTTCACCACCCCCTGGATCAGGGTCAGGGTCACCATGTCGCCGTTGGCCACGTGGCTCACCTCGTGGGCCAGCACGGCTTCCGCCTCGTCGCGGCTCATGCTGTAGAGCAGACCGGAGGAGACGGCGACGAGGGAGTCGTCACGGCGGGCGCCGGTGGCAAAGGCGTTCATCTCGGGGGAGTCGTAGATCCCCACTTCCGGCATCTTGATGCCAGCCTCACGGGCCTGACGGGCAACAGTGCTCACCAGCCAGTGCTCGGTCTCGTTGCGGGGCTGCTCGATGACCTGGACGCCATAGCTGCGCTTGGCCATCCACTTGGACATCAGCAAGGAGATAAAGGAACCCCCAAAACCGAACACGGCGCAGAACACCAACAGACCGGAAATGCTGGACTTGTTGATCCCCAGAACCGAGAACAGGATATTGAGTACCACCCCCAGCACCAGCATGACGGCCAGGTTGGTCACCAGGAATAGCATAATTCGCTTCATATTGACTCCTTGTGAGATATGGATGCATGGTTCGGGGCGCCCCAGGGGCGACCGATGCCACACTTGCCCCAGATAATAGACAGACTCGATGAATGTTTGCTGAATGTCTGGCCTCAGAGCAAGGGCGACACATCGAGACAGTGGTGCAAATCCACCTCATTCACCGCGTCCACGAAGGGGAGCTCCCCCAGAAATGGGGCCGGCAACATGGCTTTCAAGGTGTCCAGGTTCTCCTCGTAGCGGCTCATGTGCGGATCCACCCGGTTGATGACCCAGCCCGCCAGGGTCAACCCCTGCTGGCGAATGGCGCTGACGGTGAGCAGGGCATGGTTGAGGCAGCCCAGCCTGGCCCCCACCACCAGGATCACCGGCAGCCGCTCCTGGGCGACCCACTCCGAGAGCAGACGCTGATGATCCAGCGGCAGGAACCAGCCCCCCGCCCCTTCGACAATGACGAGATCGGCCCCAGCTCCCTCAATCTCCCGCAAGCCGGCGGACAGCCCCTCGAAGGGGATGCTCACCCCCCGCTCACGGGCGGCTATATGGGGGGCGATGGGCGGCTCGAAGGCATAGGGATTGACCTGCTCGTAGGGCAGCGCAACCGTGGCCGCCTGCTGCAACAGCAAGGCATCCAGATTGCGAAGCCCCTCCGGGGTGCGGGTGCAGCCCGCCGACACCGGTTTGTACCCGGCGCAGCGAATGCCTCTGGCGGCAAGCGCCAGCAACAGGGTGCGGGCCACCAGGGTCTTGCCCACGTCGGTGTCCGTGCCCGTGATGAAATAGGATGTCCCCATGATGATTCCTCGATGCAGTGCAGGGGCGCAGAGGCGCCCCGATATCCATGGTGAAAGGCAGGCGCGCGTCCTGCCGCTGAAGGGGTGGGTGCGCCGGGTCTTTTTGTGTCAGCGCCGCACCAGGCGCCCTAGGCAGACCTCGTAGCTGGCGGCCAGCAGGCCGTCCGGTTGACGGTGGCGCTCGTAGGCCTCCCCCAGTCGCACCAGGCGCTGGCGATGACCCAGGCCCGCAGACCGCTCGTCGTTGACCTGGCTCGCACCTATCCCCTTGAGGTCGCGCAGCAGTCCGCTGAGCGCCGGGTAGGCGAGGGACCAGGTCAGCGGGCAGAGTGCCGGGGCCTCGAAGCCCCCGTCACGGGCCGCCTGCTGCAACTGGGGCAACGTCAGGAAGCGATTGACATGGTCACGACCATCCACGGCCCGCCAGGCCTCCCGCAGTTGCCACAGTGACCCCGAAAGCAGGGTCGAGAAGAAGACCTGTCCACCGGGTTTGAGCACCCGGTTGAGCTCGGCAAAGGCCTGGGCCGGCCGCTCGCACCACTGCAGGGCCAGGCTGGAGAAGACCCAGTCCAGGCTCTGGTCGGCAAAGGGCAGCCCCTCCGCGTCGCCGCACACCAGGCGGGCTCCGCTGCCGCGAAGGGCCGCCTGGGCCAGCATGCCGGGCGCGAGATCCAGCCCGGTCAGCGTCTCGCAGCGCGGCGCCAGGGCAGGCAGGAAAAAACCGGTGCCGCAACCCAGATCCAGCCCGGCCCCTGAGCGCACCTCTTTCACGCCCCCCTCGTCCATGCGCGCCAGCAGCGACTGCCCCACCTCCTGCTGGAAGCGGGCGTGGGCGTCGTAGTGGCGGGCCGCCGCCCCGAAGCGGCGGGCGAGCTGTGCCTTGTCCACCGACTGGAAACGCTCATGCACCATGGGCGCCCCCTCTCTCGTCAGTGGATGGGCTGGGCCCCAGGGCCTCGAGCAGGCGATCCACGTCATCTTCGCCATGGGCAGCGCACAGGGTGATGCGAAGGCGCGCCGTGCCGACCGGCACCGTGGGCGGGCGGATGGCGCCGGCCCAGACACCGCACTCCCACAGGCGCTCGGCCAGTTGCAGGGCAGCGACGCTCTCCCCCACCAGCAACGGCTGGATGGGGGTATCGCTTGCCCCAAGCCGCCAGCCGAGCGCCTGCGCCCCCTGCCGGAACCGGGCGACAAGGCGAGCCAGGTGGGCACGAGCCTCGTCGGCTACGCGTACCAACTCAATGCTCTGGCGCACGGCGCACGCCTGGGCGGGGGGCATATGGGTGCTGTAGACATAGTGGCGGGCAAAATTGACCAGGTACTCCACCAGCTCGCGACTGCCACCCACAAAGGCGCCGGCCACCCCGAGCGCCTTGCCGAAGGTCCCCATCTGGATGTGCACGCTGGCCGGAGCAACCCCCTGGGCCGCCAGGGTGCCGCGCCCCTCGGCACCCAGCACGCCGAGGCCGTGGGCATCGTCAATCATCAGCCAGTTGCCGCTTCGGGATGCGAGTGTGGCCAGCTCAACCCAGGGGGCCTGATCCCCGTCCATGCTGAAGACCCCTTCCGAGACGATCAGGCCCCGGTTTGGCTCAAGCAGCCGCTCAAGGGCCGCCATGTCGTTGTGGCAAAAGCGCTTCATCTTGCAGGGGAGCTGGCTCCCCATCTCCTGCAAGGAGGCGTGGTTGAGCCTGTCCTGCCACAGCAGGTGATCCTTGCCTAGCAGGGCCTTGAGCACCGCCTGATTGGCGGAGAAGCCGCAGTTGAACAGCAGCACCGCCTCCACGCCGAGCCAGTCGGCAAGCGTCTCTTCCAGCTCCTGGTGAGCGCGGCTGTAGCCGGTCACCAGGGGCGAGGCACCTGCCCCCGCGCCATATTGCGCCACCCCCGCCGTGAAGGCGGCCTTGATGGCGGGGTGACCCGCAAGGCCCAGGTAGTCGTTGCCAGAGACGTTGAGGTAATCACGCCCCCCGACCCGGATCCGCCCACCGCTCGCCACATCCACCGGGGTGCGTCGGCGCAGCAGGGTGGCCTGTTCACGCTCGGCCAGCGCCTCCCCCAGGGCAAAGGGGCCGGTAACAACGGGCGTCATCATGGACGGAGGACATCTGCGCGGGAACGGGTGGCATCGTAGAAGAGTTCGCTCGGCTCGCTCTGGCGGTTCACCTCGGCCAGCAGCTCCTCCTCTTGAACCTGATCCGGCTTCTGGGCCCGCTGGGCGGGGCGAATGCCAAGGCGCTTGAAGAGCTGCATGTCGCTGCTCTCGTCCGGATTGGGGGTGGTCAGCAGCTTGCAGCCGTAGAAGATGGAGTTGGCCCCGGCCATAAAGCACATGGCCTGCATCTGCTCGTTCATCTTCTCCCGTCCGGCGGAGAGGCGCACGTGGGAGGCCGGCATCATGATGCGCGCCACGGCGATGGTGCGGACAAATTCGAACGGGTCCAGGTTCTCCTGGTTCTCCAGGGGCGTCCCCTTCACCTTGACCAGCATGTTGATGGGCACGCTCTCCGGGTGGCGCGGCAGGTTGGCCAGCGCCATCAGGAGGCCCGCACGGTCTTTCGCCTGCTCTCCCATGCCGACGATGCCGCCGGAGCAGACCTTCATGCCGGCACCGCGCACATGCTCCAGGGTGTCGAGCCTGTCCTGATAGGTGCGGGTGGTGATGATGTCGCCGTAGAACTCCGGCGAGGTGTCGAGGTTGTGGTTGTAGTAATCGAGCCCCGCCGCCCCGAGACGCGCCGCCTGATCGGCGGTCAGCATCCCGAGCGTCATGCAGGTCTCCATGCCGAGCCCGCGCACCTCTTCAATCATGCGCAGGATGTAGGGCATGTCCTTCTCTTTCGGGTTGCGCCAGGCCGCCCCCATGCAGAAGCGGGACGAGCCGTTGGCCTTGGCCTCCCGGGCCCGCTCCAGCACTTTTTCCACCTCCATCAGCCGCTCGGTCTCGAGCCCGGTGTGGTAGCGAGCGCTCTGGGGACAATATTTGCAATCTTCCGGGCAGGCCCCGGTCTTGATGGAGAGCAGGGTGCTTACCTGCACCTCGTTCGGGTCGAAATGGGCGCGGTGCACCGTCTGGGCCTGGAACAGCAGATCGTTGAATGGCAGGGCAAAGAGATCCTGAACCTCGGACAGGGTCCAGTCGTGACGAAGGGCGTGGGCACCCGCGGTAAGAGCATTCATACATGGCTTCCGGTTGTTATTGGTGGGATCCTGCGCCGCGCTCAAGAGAGCGTTCGCCGCAAGACCCGCCAGCTGGACAGCGCGACGCCAGGGCGTGCGCGAAGCCAAGTGGCTGAAATTGTTGGCTAGTGTAGAGAGCACGCGTAGACTGTCAACACCGACCAGATCAAATCAATTGACAATAGAACGCAAAATGACCAACCAAGAATTCGACCTGCACCACGTCTGGCACCCCTATACCTCCCTCACCCATCCCCTGCCCTGCTATGAAGTGGCCAGCGCCAAAGGGGTGACCCTCACCCTGACGGACGGGCGCGAGCTGGTGGATGGCATGAGCTCCTGGTGGGCCTGCGTGCACGGCTACCAGGTGCCTGAGCTCGACGCGGCCGCCACCGCCCAGCTCGGCAAGATGTCCCACGTGATGTTTGGCGGCCTGACCCATGCCCCGGCGGTCGAGCTCTGCCGCAAACTGGTGGAAATCACCCCGAAGGGGCTGGATCGGGTCTTTCTGGCGGATTCCGGCTCGGTGGCGGTGGAGGTGGCCCTCAAGATGGCCCAGCAGTACTGGCATGCCAAAGGGACGCCTCGCGCCAAATTCGTTGCCCTTCGGGGCGGCTATCACGGCGACACCTTCGGCGCCATGAGCGTGTGCGACCCGGATGGCGGCATGCACGAGCTCTACCAGGGCTTCCTGCCCGAGCACCATTTCGTCGAAGCGCCAAGCTGCCGCTTCCACGCCCAGTGGGACGAGCAGAGCGTGGTGGAGCTGGCCACCCTGGTGGCGGATCATCACGAGGAAATTGCCGCCATCGTGCTCGAACCCATCGTCCAGGGGGCAGGCGGCATGCGCTTCTACCACCCCCGCTACCTGCAGTGGGTGCGCGCCCTGTGCGACGAGTTCGGCGTGCTGCTCATAGCAGATGAAATCGCCACCGGCTTTGGCCGCACCGGCCAGCTCTTTGCCTGCGACTGGGCGGGGATCAGCCCCGACATCCTGTGTCTGGGCAAAGCGCTCACCGGCGGCTACCTAACGCTGTCGGCCACGCTCACTACCGAGCATGTGGCTCGCACCGTGTGTGACGGCAAGGCGGGCGTCTTCATGCATGGACCGACCTTCATGGGCAACCCATTGGCTTGCGCCGTGGCCAACGCCTCCATCGAATTGCTGCTCGCCTCACCTTGGCAGGCGCGGGTGCAAGCCATCGAACACCAACTCAAAACCGAACTGGTGGAACTGACCCAGCACCCGGCGGTGGCGGATGTGCGGGTACTCGGCGCCATCGGGGTGGTGGAGATGAAGGAGCGGGTGGACGTGGCGCGCATCCAGCGCAAGTTCGTCGAACTGGGCGCCTGGATCCGGCCGTTTGGCAAGCTGGTCTATCTGATGCCCCCCTTCGTCATCACCCCTGAAGAGCTGCGGGTATTGACCGGCGCCATCCACGAGGCCATCACCAGCGGCGAATATTGAGTCCGGATGAACGGGCCCTGCATGAGAACGCAGGGCCTTTCGGCGCTTTTTCATCAGAATGTGAGCAAGACACCAAAACCCGTCCGGCGAGGAGAGTAGACTGCGCGGGTTTTACCCAACAGATGTACCAGTCCCATGCGCCTCTCCATTGCTGCCAAGATCAACTTCTTCCTGCTCTTCATCTTCTCCATGGTGTTGGTGTTTTCTGCGGCCTATCAGGCGGTGCGCGAGCGTGACCTCATCCTGACCCTCATCAAGGAACAGAGCCGCGAGCAGACCGAGGCCTACTTCGACGGCCTCAACATGCTGATGCTGACCGGCAAGATGGACGCCCGCGATACCCTGCGCGCCAAGTTTCTCCATCACGCCCACGTGGAAGATGCCCGCATCGTGCGCGGGGCGGCGGTCAACAAGCAGTACGGGCCGGGCCGTGACGTCGAGGCCCCGAAGGACAGGTACGATGCCCTGGCGCTGGCGGGCAAGGGGAGCCTGGAGGTAGAACATGACGGCATGCACAGCCGGCTGGTGGTGACCCGTCCGCTGCTGGCCAGAAAGGATTTTCGCGGTACCGACTGCACCAGCTGCCACCAGGTGCCGGAAAACACCGTGCTGGGGGCGGTGCGTTTTGACTACTCCCTCGACACCCTGTTTACCCGGGTGGAGCAGAACATCCTCACCTCGGCCCTGAGCCTCACCCTCATCTTCGGGCTGGGACTCCTGCTCACCCTCTGGGTCATCCGCACCTGGATAGTCCGCCCCCTCAACCAGCTGACCCGCTCCATGGAGGAGGCCACCGATCGCAACGACTTCGGCCACAGGCTGGAGGGGGATGAAGGGGACGAGATTGGCCGGGTGGCGCTCGCCTACAACCAGATGCTCGACAGCGTGGAGCGCCAGATAGGCAAGCGCCCCGCCTCTCAGGGGCTGGATGACGGCGACGGCCCTCAGCCCCGGTAGTAAAGCAGCAGGCAGGCCACCAGGATCAGCAGCAGGATGAAGAGATTGACGTGGCGGGCATCTTCCTGCCGACGGCTGCGGCCACGGGCCAGCACCAGCACCACCAGGGTCAGCAGGCAGCAACCCCAGAGCCCGCGCTCCAGCCAGGGGGTGAGCAGGGGATCCCAGCTCTGGCGCACCTTGACGCCCCCATAGACCAGAAAGCCGTAAGCCACCTCTGGCCGGGCGAAGTGATAGAGGGAGAGCAGGGCGACAAAGCCGCCCCAGCAGAGGATCACCAGCCCCTGCAACACCCGTATCCAGCCATCCGGCCCCCGCCTGCGCTCCTTCACCCTCACCCCCGTCCAGCCGCCATGATCCATGCACGATGCATGGGGAAATCCCCGCAAGGGTCCGACATTTTTGCTTGTTTATCAAACCTGCGCGGGTAAGATGAACGGCTTAGTCTGCCATGGTGGGCCAACTGCGCCCGGGCCAGACCCCTAGTGTTGCAAATAGCGCTGCAAGAACAAGCTGGAGACAATATTTCGATGACGCACGCATCCGTAGTTGATGTGCTGGCCGGTAAGTATTCGGTCGGCACCACCCTGACTGTGAAAGGGTGGATCCGGACCCGCCGCGATTCCAAGGCGGGGATCTCATTTTTGGCCGTTTCCGATGGCTCCTGCTTCCATCCGGTGCAGGCCGTCGCCCCCAATACCCTGGCCAATTACGAGAATGAAGTGCAACGTCTGACCACAGCTTGCTCCGTCGAAGTGACCGGCACCGTGGTCGAGTCCCAGGGCAGCGGCCAGGCGTTCGAACTGCAGGCCACCGAGGTCAAGGTGGTGGGCTGGGTCGAAGATCCGGACACCTACCCCATGTCTGCCAAGCGCCACAGCATCGAGTACCTGCGCGAGCAGGGCCACCTGCGTGCCCGCACCAACATCGTCGGTGCCGTGACCCGGGTGCGCAACTGCCTCTCCCAGGCCATTCACCGCTTCTTCCACGAACAGGGCTACCTCTGGATCGCGGCGCCCCTCATCACCGCCTCCGACACCGAAGGGGCCGGCGAGATGTTCCGCGTCTCCACCCTGGACATGGAAAACCTGCCGCGCACCCCCGAAGGCAAGGTGGACTACGACAAGGACTTCTTCGGCAAGGAGACCTTCCTGACCGTGTCCGGCCAGCTGAACGTCGAAACCTACGCCTGCGCCCTGTCCAAGGTCTACACCTTCGGCCCGACCTTCCGCGCCGAAAACTCCAACACCAGCCGCCACCTGGCCGAGTTCTGGATGGTGGAGCCGGAAGTGGCCTTCGCCGATCTGGAAGACAACGCCGCCCTGGCCGAAGCCATGCTGAAGTACGTCTTCAACGCCGTGCTGACCGAGCGCCGCGACGATCTGGAGTTCTTCGCCCAGCACGTGGACAAGGACGCCATCGGCCGTCTGGAGCGCTTCGTCGCCTCCGACTTCGCCCAGATTGACTACACCGACGCCATCGACGTGCTGCAAAACTGCGGCAAGAGCTTCGAGTTCCCGGTCTCCTGGGGCATCGATCTCTCCTCCGAGCACGAGCGCTACCTGGCCGAGGAGCACTTCAAGTCCCCGGTGGTGGTGAAGAACTACCCGAAGGACATCAAGGCCTTCTACATGCGCCTCAACGACGACGGCAAGACCGTTGCCGCCATGGACGTACTGGCCCCGGGGATCGGCGAGATCATCGGCGGCTCCCAGCGTGAAGAGCGTCTCGAGGTGCTGGATGCCCGTCTGGCCGAGATGGGCCTGAACAAGGAAGACTACTGGTGGTACCGCGATCTGCGTCGCTATGGCACCGTGCCCCACTCCGGCTTCGGTCTGGGCTTCGAACGCCTGGTGGTCTACGTGACCGGCATGGGCAACGTGCGCGACGTGATCCCCTTCCCCCGTACTCCCCGCACTGCCGAGTTCTAAGGCGACCCGCCCACTCGCACCCTGCAAAAGCCGACCCCCGGGGTCGGCTTTTTTTATGCCGCCTCGCTCTTCCCGCACCTGTCATTCCCGCCTTTTGCATTCCCAACCCTGTGCGCTCCCCCATCTTTCCCGTCATTTATCTGGTGTGCGCCAGGAAGCGGTCCCCTGTTCAAGGGCTGAACCGTAGTTTTTATGCACTTAAATCGGAAAAAAGCCGGTTGTTGAAGCAACGCAATTTTTTACCCCTTTAGGGGTGACAAAATATCCATTAACCCTTCAGGGGTAATTGATAACAGCGGATCCCGGGCAGCTGGCCGATGGGGACATGGATAAAACACACGAGGTAATGGAATGATCTTGATGGAATTTTTGGTGGTACTCGGCTGCTTGCTGCTGGGTACCCGCTTCGGGGGCATGGGGCTGGGTCTTATCAGCGGTATCGGTCTGTTCCTGCTGACCTTCGTCTTCGGCCTGGTGCCGGGCGAGCCGCCGGTGCAAGTGATGCTGACCATACTGGCGGTCATTGGCTGCGCCGCCACCCTGCAGACCGCCGGCGGTCTCAACCTGATGATGCAGGTGGCCGAGCGTCTGCTGCGCCGCCACCCCCAGTACATCACCCTGCTGGCGCCGCTCACTACCTGGACCCTCACCTTCCTGTGCGGCACCGGCCACGTGGTCTACACCATGTTCCCCATCATCGCCGACATCGCGCTGCAGAAGAACATCCGTCCGGAGCGCCCCATGGCAGTAGCGTCCGTTGCCTCCCAGATGGCCATCTGCGCCTCGCCGGTCTCGGTGGCCGTGGTCTCCATGGTCTCCATCCTGGCGGCGGCTCACGGCGTGGGTCAGGCCTACGGTCTGCTCGACATCCTGATGGTCGCCATCCCCTCCTCTCTCATGGGTGTCATGATGGCGGCCCTGTGGAGCCTGCGCCGCGGCAAGGATCTGGACAAGGACGAGGAGTTCCAGGCCAAGATCAAGGACCCTGCCCAGCGGGACTTCATCTACGGCGGTGGTGAAACCCTGCTCAACACCAAGTTCCCGAAAGAGGCCTACTGGTCCACCTGGATCTTCTTCGCCGCCATCGCTGCCGTGGTGCTGCTGGGGGCCGATGAGGCGCTGCGCCCCGTCTTCACCATCAAGGAGAAGACAGGCCCCCTCTCCATGAACCTGGTGATCCAGATGATGATGCTGATCGCCGGCGCCATCATCCTGATGCGCTGCAAGGTCAAGCCGGGGGAGATCGCCAACGGCGCCGTCTTCAAGGCGGGCATGGTCGCCATCTTCTCCGTGTTCGGGGTCGCCTGGATGAGCGAAACCTTCTTCCAGGCCCACATGCCGCTGCTCAAGGAGACCCTGGCCCACGTGGTACAGGCCCAGCCCTGGACCTACGCCCTGGTGCTCTTCCTCATCTCCAAGCTGGTGAACAGCCAGGCCGCGGCGCTCACCGCCATCGCCCCCATGGGGCTGGCGCTGGGGGTCGAACCCAAGCTGCTCATCGCCTTCCTGCCGGCGAGCTACGGCTACTTCGTGCTGCCGACCTACCCGAGCGATCTCGCCTGCATCGGCTTCGACCGCTCCGGCACCACCCGCATCGGCAAGTTCATCATCAACCACAGCTTCATCATTCCGGGCCTCATCGGGGTGGTGACCTCCTGTACCCTGGGCTTCATCCTGACCAGCATCCTGCTGTAAAAGGCATCCAGTGCGAGCGGCTCCCCCGTGGGAGCCGCTTTTTTATCCCCGCATCTCCGACCCGCGCTTTGCCATCGCCCCCCACTCTGGGTAGCATGAGCCCTCTTTTATTCAGCGGAAATCCCCCATGTCTCGCGTCATCCTGCTCTGGAGCGGCGGCAAAGATGCCATGCAGGCCCTCTGCCACACCCGGGAAGCGGGCCATCAGGTGGTGGCCCTGATCACCTTTGCCCCGCCAGCGCCCCGCTTTCTCGCCCATCCCCTGTCACAGGTTCGCCGTCAGGCGGCGGCCCTCGCACTGCCCCATCAGCTGGTCACCATCGAAGCGCCCTTCGATCTCGGTTATGAGCGGGCGCTGGCGGCATTGAAAGAGGAGTGGCAACTCGATGGGGTCGTCACCGGCGACATCGACAGCGTGGGGGGCGCACCGAACTGGATCCGCGAGCGCTGTCGCCCCCTGGGGCTCACCGTCCACACCCCGCTCTGGCAGCAACCCCGCGAGGCGTTGCTGGCGGACATGCTGGCCCGCGGCATCGTCTCCCACCTCTCCTGCGTCGATACCCGGGTACTGGCCCCCGAATGGGTGGGGCGCAGGCTCGATGCGACCACCCTGGCCGAATTGCAGCAACTGGCTAATAACATCATGTCGATCAGCCAATAACATCATGCCGATCACCATTTTTCTACCCGCAGGAACTGCGTCTTTCTTTTACTCTGCCTGATCGGCATCGGTCAAGTTGATGCCCTGTTTTCGCATCGACTCACCTGTCAAACC
>NZ_JALIHH010000067.1:0-14952 GCF_022869435.1 Aeromonas sp. LsrichE-8G | reverse complement strand
GGAGGTTGGCGGAGTTGCGGGGCTGCATAGGCGTCATGTTCATAGAAAAACGCCCCAGGCCATCGAGACCCAGGGCGGTGAAGATATCAAAGACCCGTTTTCCGGTAAATCGCAATGCGGCTCCGCTTAAGTGAACAGCATTGCGCACATGGCGGCCCTGTTTCTTTACGAACTCGCCCAACAGGCCTCGCTCATCCCAGCCGTTTGTAGATCCGGGCATCCTCATCGGATTTGTGAAACCAGTAAAAGTCGGGTAAGCCCACAAACACCCGCCGCCAGTGGTACACCTCGGCTGACAGGCGATCGGCCATCTTCACGATGGTTTCAGGCATGTACTGGATTTGCTGCTTGCCCACCGAGGCCGACAGGCAGGCGGTCAGCGCTTCAAACACCCGCGGCTCTCGCGCCATCAATGGCTCGAGGTAAGGCTCCAGCTTCATAAAGTTGAGCGCCTCATGGGAGGAGCAGATCCCCTCCCCGCTGCTGTTGTTGTAGTAAAGGTAGAGCTTGCCGACATCGTGCAACAGCCCGCCCAAAAAGGCCACGTCGGCGGTGCGGCTGTCGAGCTGGTATTGCTGGCAGAGCATCCTGGCCGTCAGCGCCACTTCAACACTGTGTTCCAGCAAGCCGCCCTCGTAGTCATGGTGGTGATGATGACTCGCTTTGCCGCGATAGAAGGCGGCAATAAAGGGTTTATCAAACAGCAGCCCCTGGACAAATTGACGAACCCCGCCACTGGGCAGGCCAGCATAAAATTGCCATAGCTGCTCTATCATCTGGCCATGAGCGGCTGACCGTGCCTGCTCGAGGTGAAACAGCCACAGCTGGCGGGCGGCCTCGCCGGTCATCCCCGCAATCCCCTGCGTAGGCAGGCCGACCGGAGCAGACGGCTGGGCGGCAAGCCGCCAGCGCACCAGCTGGCCACTGGGCTCGATATGAGCCATCTCACTGTGCGACACCACCACCAACTGGGTGTCACCGGGCGTCCACAGTTGCCACTGCTCCAAATGCCCCTCAAGGCAATGCAAGCGCGTTGCCCACAGCAATGGACCAGGTTCCTGCCGATTAATGACGTGGGCCATGGTGGATCTCCTCGTTAAGGATGGTAGTGCTCTCATCGCGCTGACCCGATGCGGTCGGCTCATAGCGACTGAGCATCTGCTCAAAGGCATGCCCATCGCGCCCCGACAGATCCGGCACATAGCGGGAATAGACCCGAAACAGCATTTGCGTGCTGTTGTGGCCCAACTGCCGGGCAATCCACTCCGGGCTCTCCCCGGATGCCAGCCAGAGGGTCGCGGCCGTGTGCCGAGTCTGATAAGGCTTGCGCTTCTCCAGATCGAGCAAAGCTAATAACGGATACCAGATCCGGTTCGCCACATTGCGATCCTCCAGCGGACGGCCATTGCGGTTACAAAACACAAAGTGATCCGGAGTGACATCAATCCCTTGCCGGCTGCGCTGAAGCAGCAGTGCCTCATACACCCGCTCGCTCATTTGCACCGTCCGGTAGGAGCCATCGGTCTTGGTCGGGATCAATTCATCGCGCACCCAGGCTTGATAAATCTGCAACTGCCGGCGCTCAAAATCGACATGGCGCCAGGTCAACCCGTGGATCTCGCTAGAACGCAAGCCGGTGAAAAAACGGGTGATGTAGTAAGGGCGATAATCCGCCCGCACCGTGGCCACGATGTCACCTATCTCGTCGAGACTGAACGGCATGATGGTAGTACGGGGGATTTTGAGCGCCCGAATATTGCGCCAAGGAGAGATAAAGCCGTAGCGGTCGGCCGCATCAGTCAGCATCATCCGCAGCGGCGTCATGATGTGATTCACCCGCGAGGCGGAGATCGGCTTGCCACTGCGCCCGGGCAACTGGGTCACCTGCGCCCGGAATGCCAAAATAGCGCCCTTGTCGATCAGGCTCAGCGGCTGGTTGCCAAACTGCGGCAACAGGTGACCATCGAGAATGTCGCGTACCGTCTCCCGCTGGGAGGTGCGCCATTCTGCCGCCTTTTCGGCATACCACTGCTCGGCGAAATCGCGCAGCAAGGGGCACCCCGCCAACAATACCGCTTCCCGCTTGGCCTGGTTGGCGAAATAGTCAAAGCGAGGGCTATTGGGAAACGCCTTGCAGAAATCAAACTGCCCCAGCGTGATCTGAGCCTCCATCCGCTCACAATACTGCTTGAGCTTGCGACGATTTTGCTCACTATCCGGCAGGCCGGTCCGTTCCCGACAACGTTTGCCCTTGAAGGTAAAATCGAGATACAGCCGTTGGTTGAGACTGAAAATAGACGCCATCTTGCCACCCCCTAGCCTTGGAAAGATTCGAACGTGGCGCTGTGCTTGAGCATCTCCTCTTCGATCGGCTCCCAAAGGAACAACAGCTTGCGTCCCCCAAACGGGCGAATGTAATGCAGCCCTTCGAGCAGCACGGAATCCTTGAGCTGGTTGCGGATGGTACGCGGATCAAACTTGATCCGTGCAGAGAGCTCTTCTGTTGTCAGATAGGTGTATGCCATAATCATATCCTCGCTTTATTCTCTTCAAGGACACCATATGCACTACAGGAGAGACTTTAGCACCTTTAAACACCCTTGCAAGACATTTTGCTACGCTGTGGGTATTTTTTTTATGGAGGAGTAATGATTAAGTGCCACTTGTCGAGAATTTTAGGTGAGCGAAAGTTGAAAGTTGCTGAAGTAGCTAGAGAAACAGGTATAAACCGGAACACCATTCACCGTCTCTACAATGAAACTGCGACACGGATAGAACTGGATGTGATAGAACAGTTATGTCGCCACTTAGATATCAATGTTGGGGATTTGTTCGAGATTCAAGGATCTACCAGTCAGTGAAGGCTGTTATTGCTATCAATTCATACTGGCCGATGTAAACCAGCCCATTGCTGAGTAGTTGCTGCATTTCACACAAAATCAGCGGAACTGAGAGTCTTGGGCTTTGGGCTCCCTCTTCAATCCGTCCGATCTGACAGATAGAAAGCACCGGCCAGCAGACCATAGACCATAGACCAACCGTACGCGCTCATCCCGGCCCAGCAATACCCCGAGCAATACTTCGCCACTGGCCAGGTCATCCCCATGCCAGAAGCACCAAAGTGCAGCCTCTACCACATCCAGCCAGCTGGCGTGGCCCAGCTGGTTGCGTGATTTGCGCCGCCAGCTGCCACGCACCACGGCATCACTATTCGGGGATCTGACCGCCAGCGCCCGCAACTCCATCACACTTACCGTGAGTCCATCCTGCTTGGCCGGACGGCTGCCACGCCCTCCCCGCAGCAATTTGTCGAGCAGTAGCGCCAACAGGCGAAACGCATCCTGATCTTCAAAGCGGGCGTCCCTCCCCAGCAAGTCGGCAGCACCGGCCATCAGTTGCTCACGCCCCTGGTCGATGGGCAGTAACGTGCGATCCAACCGGTGTTGCTCGATATGGATGGCCAATGCCGCCATCATCGCCAGCGGTGACATCTTACCCTGTTGGTGACATGCGCCGTTGGCTAGTAAAGCGGTCAGCGTCGTCACTCGCTCGGCTGACAACAAGCAACATATCCCCCTGATCAGGGGCATGCTTGCCTGATCTGATAACCGCGTTGGGTTCATGGTGCCTCAGTGCCGATCGCGTTTGAAGTGAGCGGTTTTATGCCCGACGGTGACAATCTAGCCGCCTTGTAGGACTAGATAGTGACGACGTAGTCGCTGACAGCATTGTGCGGGCAATCCGCACTCGGCTTGCAGCATAGCCACGCCTTTGCGATCGAGATAAACCACTTCGCGGCCCTGGTGATACGCAGAGCGCCCGCTGCTCAGCAGCAGCTCCACCCACTCGGGATCAATACCACGCTGCTGCATCCGGCACGCGGCGTGATGGCTGTATGCACTGTCCAGCTTTCCGTTCATGACATACTCCTGTAACGTTCATCTCGATGGATTGATTATATGTAGCCTGTATACTCATGCCGATACTGGTTACATACACATGTCGCATTTTGGAACAGATATGGCACCCAAAGAGCTCACTTGGGATCAAACCCTGCGTTTTCGTCTGCTGGAAATCGTATTGCAATGGGAAGGACGGCTGACCACCAATCATTTGATGACCGCCTTCAATATCGGTCGCCAGCAAGCGTCACGGGATATCAATCACTACCTGACTCACTATGCACCGGACGGGCTGGTCTATGACAAAAGTCTGAAGGGATACAAAACCCACCGACCACTTTGTGCCGCGCTTTAGTGAAGGCAACGTCGATGAGTACCTGATGCTGTTGCACCGTGAGAAGCAGCACCAGCGCCAACATGAAGCGGGCCTGTTAACCCTGCCGCTGATGGACCTGCGCTACGGCCATATCGAGATCCTGGATGTGCCCAACCGCCATATCGACCCGAAAATCGTGCGTGGTCTGGTGCAGGCGGCGCGCGGCCAACTGCGGGTCGATGTCGATTACGTGTCGCTCAGCTCAGAGGCGCAGAGCGGCCGCAATATCGTGCCCCATACCCTGGTCTATGACGGGATCCGCTGGCACGTGCGCGCCTACTGCGAGAAGAAAGGGGAATATCTGGACTTCGTGATGAGTCGTTTTCGCGGCGAACCAGATCTGCTGGATGCCTCCCCCCACGGCCGGGATCAGGATCGGGAGTGGAACACCCGGTTCACCTCCATCGTTATCCCCAATCCAGCCCTCAGCGAAGGACAGCAAGCCATCATTGCCAGCGACTACGCCATGGCAGATGGCAAGCTGTTGATCAGCCAGCGCATCCCTTTGATGCACTATGCACTGGAACGGATGCAGGTGAGCTATAACGGCGAACACCAACAACATCCTCTGCTCTACCCGCTGGTGCTGGCAAATCGAGAGGAGCTGATCGAGCAAGGCTGTACCTTCAAGCTCAAGAGTGCAGATTTGCTTGTGCTGCCACGTTAATACACTCCCCACCCTAACGGACGGGGATCCCTACTGCCAGACAGTTATGCCCCGCCGTGAGAATGAGCGTCGACGATGATCAGGCGTCCAAGAATCCGTGATGAGGGCGTTTCAGGTCATCAGATGCGCAGCGCGCAGTGGTCAGGCAGCTGGCAAAATGGCGAAGCAAATAGATTTTATTCTATTTCAGCATGTTGCACGTTCAATCTGTAAGCTCACGCGCGGTTTGACGTGCAAAGTCGGCTTTCTTCTTGTTACCTAGCGATACCAGCTCTTGGATGCTCATTACTTTCAGCGCCACGACATAGGCGACTGTCCGTAGCAACGGAGTGCTGTAGCGCGCCATTGGTTTTACCGTGTCAGCATTTTGCTGCCGCTCAGTAGAACGCTGACAGATACCCGCCTCGTCAGGATGAATTATTCGCAGTAGTGCCCGGTTAGCCCCACTTTTTTCAATGAATTCACTCTTCACGCGATAGCGTGAGATGACCTCCCGCCATGGGGCTTTTTCACTCCGTTTGGCGCCACATCGTACCTCGATCGCAATCCGTGTCGCTGGCAGCAGTAATACCGTCACACTCAGGAAGGCTTGCAACATCTGTGGATCCGTGAAGGGGATCCCAGTGTTGCGAGTATTGCTTCGGACTAGCAGATAGCCAATCCATTCGATGAAAGCCGCTCGTTGCTCGCGATAGACCTGGCGAGCCAGTTTAACCACTTTACGGAGTTCGATTTGCTCCTTATGACTGCGCAAGGCTCCAGGAAGCAAATTCAGATGATGTGACGTTGAGTAGAGCAATCGCTGTGCTCCCCGCTGAGTCTTAAATGCTTTAAGTAAATGAATTTTTTCAACTAACTCATCGACCATAGCGGGTGTGAGTTGATAACGATTGAGTTGATCGGTGATATCTTCATGTCGTGCGAACCGTGCGATCAGCTCCAGAGCGGCATCAAAATCCAGCTTGTGTTTAACCAAGGGAGGGTAAGGTGCACACTCCATCAGGACCCAGGAGACCTGTTGAAGATAAGGCGAAAGCGACTGGAGCAGGGCCTCCCGGCAGCGCTGCCATGTCAAGGGCCCCTCCAACCAGTCGTTCTGTGTGAGCTTTGCACGAGACAGCCCGGTGAAGTGGTGTCGCAGTGACAAAGACCAGTCGTACTTGGCCTGCAACAGACACGCTGCATTGACCCAGTGGGTAAAATGCAAATATGAGTGCAACGTCGTCTCCGGGCTCTGATGGCCAGCAAACTGGGCCAGCGCCCAATAATCCCCCTGAGTGGATGAGTGTGTGATGGTCTGGTAGATAGAGGTACACTGTGCGGCCGACCAAGGCAGGAAATGTGCCCACCCTGGCAAACTGTGCAGTGCCAGAGCTTCGTGATGTAGCAGCAGTTGTAGGCGGCTCAATGCCGTATGCCGCAGATGATGGAATGTATAGTATTTCCCACCAACCTGCCGAAGGATACTGGTTAACGGCCCCCTGATCTCTTCATCCGACATCGGTATCAACCAACCGCTCTGTGAGGGAAACGCCAGCGCGTTCGCGTTTTTCGCCTTTCGCGGCCATAACCCAGACAAGTACGCATCCAATCGAGTACGCTCTTCCGGGGTCAGCAAGACCCCCAGGGGGATCTTGCGGGTGGCACTGTCACTCTTGCCATCATCAAGCCGGGTATCGCGGATATATAGCCAGCACTCTGGACTGCGTTCGATATCTTTTAACCTGAGCTTTTGGATCTCGCTCAAGCGCAGTCCAGCACGATAAGCCACGATGTATAACGCGCTCAGACACTCTCGGTAACTCGATGAGGTGTGCGTCATCCGCTCCATTCCACGCAGCAACTGTCGAAAGAGAGGTTCACTGAGATAGGTGGCACGCACATGGGGCCTCTGGCGCTCGCGCGGGACCAGCTCCTCCGGCAATGGGGCCAAGTGGTAACTCGCCACCGCATAGCTGTGCAGGCTGGTCAAGCGTGCAGCCATGTAGCTGACAGCATTCTTTTGGCTAACGGGCGCCTCGGAAGAGGAACTTTCCGGCTCTGCGGAGGAGGATCTTTCCAGGTCCGTCCGTTCAACCGCACCAGAGAGCGCCGGGTCGACGACCAGATTTGAAGTCCCCCCATACTCTTCCAGCAATGCTCGATAACAGCTCAGAAAACGATAGCCATCCCATAAGCCGAGATCATGATCAAAGCACCGAACAAGCCATTGCTGACCACCGCGACTAAGGTAACTGCGCAGCGTCGAAGGCTTGTTTTTGTTCTTTGCGATGCATTGATGTAGCCACCCAACCAGGATCTGCTCTGACTTGCTGAGGGTCTGCTCATTGCGCAACCGGTTCAGTCCTGCGAGGCAGCTTGCCTTCGTCTGCTTGCGAGTCGCGCTCTCCTTTTCCGCCAACACCGTTCGCAACCGAGCCAGTAAGGATGAATAAGGGTGGTCTTCGCCATGGTAGCGCCAACGCTTGGAACTGCCTGCCGTCAGGTTATCGACTAATCCGGTACTCGCCTCCTGCGCCAAACACACCACTTGGTGACCATCCGCAACCGTCGGATGATGCAGTGAAAGCCAGTTTTCATGAGGCAGCGGTACACTGTGTAACGCCCCAGATGCCACATGAGTCAGGATCTGTGGCCAGCGGACCCCGGCTTGCCCACCGGTTACCAGACTCGCCCCTTGGCAAAACTCTTTGATCCCGCGCAGGGGTGCAGTCAGATGTCTCTGGGCCCATAAGCTGAATGTGTCGAGCTCAACGGCAAGCTCAAACGTTTTGCCGCGCCGACGATACCAGCGCTGTACCAACCCCAGAGTCGGCAGGCTTAGGAAAATCTGGAGCTCGGTAACCCCCTTCCCTGCTCTATCGTGCGCATTGGTGGCCAACGCCTTGCTCTCTAACGTCAAAGGCAACCAAACAACTGAGCCATTCGTGCATAATCTTCGCCGCTCAGCGATGGCCAGCATCAGTGCGTGCAAAATCGCCGTCTGGTGTACACCGCAGTAAAACACCGCGCTATGAAGAATGTCGGCCAGTAAATCTTCAGCTTCGATCAGGCTAGTGTCGCGGGCCTCGATCTGTCTATGCCAGTTCAGCAGCGCTTGACTACAGCGCTGCGCTTTGTCAAACCACTTTTCAGTGTAAGGTAGCGGGCGCCGAAGCACCGTCAGGGGGATTGTCGGCAACGGCAACTGCCAATACCCGCTGGTATTGCCCTGCTGCAGGCAAAGCAGGATGGCTCGCAGCCCAGCCTTGAATTCAGACTGTCGCCTATACTTGCCCGTCAACGTGCTCATCGCCAATGGCCACAGATACTCAAACCCTCGGACATCGGCTGGCTCCTTGAATAGGCCGGGCAAATGTTGCAACAGCGCATCCAGTGCTCGACGCTCTATTTGCACCTGAGCACGTTTGAGACGATCCCGACGCATAGCCCGACCAGACCGAAGAACGTTCGCTGCACGCTCATCTTCCTTTCGAAGCTGTTCACGCCAATCGATCAGTGGATTGTCCATTCGCCCATCACCTTCAACCCGAGGGTTTGATGCCATTTGTCCAGCACGTCCGTCAGGGTAAATAGATCGCTCAACGCCGCACTACTGTACTGGTTTGTGAACTCTGTCCCCATCTCCTCATGACCAAGCAGCGCATCGATAAACTCGGTGGCCACGCCTTGCTCCAGCAGGTGGCTGCGCACCGAATGGCGATGCCAGTTTGGCGCCAGGGGCAACAGATTTTCGAACTGCCTCATCATCGAATTTGGGGTGACGATTTCTGTGCCTTCCAGGCTGCCATCTTTGGCCTCGACCGCCCAGAACAGGAGCGCTCCAGCTCCACTCAATGCTTGCTCCGCCGCCGACACTAACGGCGCCAGCAGCGGCTCACGCTGACATGCCAAATATGTCAAATAGCGCTCCCAGGCTTGCAGTTGCTGCACTGCCAACGCTGACAATGGCACCAACCTGGCCGAGCTCACAGATCGTCCCTCTTTGTCTGTCAGCCGGATAAAGCGACTGATGAGGCAGTAATCGCCACGCCTGCCGTACATCTCCGTCACGGGCCTGGCGGCAGTAGAAAGATGGAGGATCAACAAACTGTGGCGCACGAGGAGGTTATGATATTGCGTCAGCGTTGGACGCTGCTGCCGTGACCCACTGAGTCGTGCACAGAGGTACTGCTGATAATTTCCTAGGAGTCGAGCAAGCTCGCCAACGCTAGGATAGAGGCGTGATCCGACAGCTCCTTGTTCTAATTCCGGTGCCAGCACCACCGCGGTCATCCCCATGGAGGCCAAATAACGGCGCCAGATCTGCAACACGTCTTTACGTGGCACATGACTGTAGGCCATAGGGGAACATTGCTGAGCCGCCTTGCCACGCAGGATACCGGCAATGGCGCTATCAATCCCCTCTCTTTGCAACCAAGCACGCTGGTAGTTTTGCAGCTGTCGCATGGTCAAGGCCGTGCCAGCTCGCTCATTTGCTCGCGCTAAACAATCCACCTGCGCGCTACTACTCAATGTCCTCCAACCGTGTCCAACCAATAAATGAGTGGCCCATTTTGGCAAAGGTAGCTGCAAGAATAAGTCGCTCTTTGGCAAAAAAGAGTGCAATTTCCTATGCACTCGGCTGTGGGCAACCTCTACATAGCGTTGTAGATACGCCCCATGAGGAAGCAGCCAAATACCACTGGCATTCTTTGAGGGTCCGTCGTCATCGGCAAATCGAGAGCCAGGAGCAGGCAATTTAATCTCAGTACTCGGCCAGACCGGCAGCTTGTGCAAGTCCTCGCTACTCGTGCCCATCACCAGTTGCAGCAGGATCGACAGCGCCGGCAACGCCGTTTCATCGACCGCCTGAGGCATCAAGGCATCGACGAGGCGTGTGATCTGTGACGCTGTGGCAATCCAAAGGTTGGCCGGCAACTGCAGATGACGCATCGACATGGAGAGCGCTACCGAGGCGCTTTGCAAAACCCTCGCCTGAATATCCATCAACCCCTGTGGCTGAGAGGACACCAGCAGCGTCTGCTGCTCAGGGAGGGTTCCTCGCTCCTCTTCACCCTCCCACTCGGTCAGTTTGACTTTGCCGCGCTGCAGCAGAACCTCCCGTAGCAACAGGATTTGGGTCTGCTCGTCGAGCTGCTCTTGATAACGCGCCTCCAGTTGGAACCGCTGGCGTTCGCCGGTTGACCGGGTACCCGTTTTGATCTCTTTGGCTCGCGCCTTATAGAGTCGGCTCAGTAGGGCCTCCAAGGCCCCTGTATTGACGCTCACCTGCTTGTTATTGGCATATTGCTCTCTCTGGATCTTGATGGCTTGCAATAGCGTCAGTATCGGCTGCGTAAAATCGACCTCAGACAGGGCCTTAATCATCACCTCACGTTGATTGTTCGCCATCAGCCTGACGTTGCGCAGCGCCTCTTCGACCGTTTGGTCCCGCTCGGCAATACCCTGAGAAAAATTGATATGTGATAACGCCAAGACGGCCAGGATCGTCACGGACTTGAGCTGAGCAAATAGCTCACCGTTGAGGCTATGGCCACTACGCAATTCCGCCAAGATGGCGTCAACGAGATAGAATTGGCTGAGTCTCCGATCTTTACTCAACCGCTCACGCATTTGCATGGCCGAGAGTGGCGATGGGGGCAGCATCTCTTTGGATGAGACAGAATCGATCCACTGCAGCTCGGCGGCCAACAACGCGGTCAGTGTTGGATCCAATCCCAGGATCCCCTGACCGCAGGCTTGCAACGATTCAAGGATTTGCCGGTGCCACTCGGCCAACGCCTCCGGAAACACCAGCTGTCGGGTAAGGGAACGGGCGGGTTCAGCGTCAAGACCCTCCACTGCCTGCTCCTGCGAAAGGTCATCACTCATCGGCTAACCTCTGCAAGAAAAAGTTAGGTTCGGGCACCGATACCATCCCGTTCTTTTTGTCTTTTTGCCGGGACTTGCTCAGCGCCTCCTGAGCATGCGCCAGCTGTTCCCGGGACAACCCGCACACCTTGGCCCAATAGTCTTGAGACAACCGCTTCTTCTGAAACCAGTTAAGACGCTGCTCGTCTGTCAGAACGCGATTGAAAATTCGTCGGCTGCATTCGATGAGACGGGGCTCCCCTAACAGCGTCATCAACCTCAGCCACTCCCCGGCCAGATGCTGCTCGACCTCACCATCATTCAGCCCGCAGGGGATCAATCGTTGCCCAGGCGGCGGTTTGATTGGCGACGGCCAAGACAATACTGGCAACAATGGCCCTACGATCATAAGCGCACTGCCCACATCATCGCCTGACGACAAGGGACGATAGAGAATAATGGCTGACTCCCAGAGCGTATGGAATTGATCGGCAATCGGCAGCCCAGTCTTGAAGCCCAACTCCAACCACGCCTCACGAAACGCGACTAACGCCGGATGGATCTGATAGTTCCCTGACTCCTTCGTCCTCATGTAAACCCCGTGTATCACCCGTTACTAACACATTACATAAAAATGTATTTTTTTTTCAAACAGTTCCTTAGCGATAAACCGATTCAGCCACACACCGAACCTCTGAACCTGCGCATGGCAGGCCTACCGCAGGCAGGTACTGTGAATGAAGTCAGGAATGGAGATGCAATTCACCAAGTGGGTAATCGTCGAGGGAGCGGGATCATTTAGCCGATATGCAAGGGGGAATGTGACTGACTCGGGTGACGTCAATTGAACAATACTTGGCTTTCTCCTGCACATGCTGGACACCGCTGTCGAGCGGTAACGCCTTCAGCGAGATAGGTCGCCATCAAACGACGACGCCATGCTCAATCTGACCGATGAGATCGATAACTGCCTGAGCTCCGACAGCGGTCGTCAGGAAAGTAGCAGGAGGGTTTCCTCCCAGCGCCCGGGCAGGTTTGTTCAACCACTCAAGCGCCTTCCCCCTGTCCCCCTCGAACAGCGACTCCGCAGCCTCCATCACACTAACGAATGAATAGATACGGGCACTCTGAGCGCGGGACAGCAGGGCCGCCGCAGTGCGCTTGCGTGTCACCGTCGAGCGGTCAATGCCAACCAGCTGACAGACTATCTTGACGTCGCAGCCCAGCAACGCAGCCAGTTCATTGACGATGGAGGGAGCCATTCCAGCCATAATGAGATGATGCGCCCCCACAAGCTCCTGGGGCAAGGCCAGCGAGGCCATCAGCCCCTTCGGTTGGCGGATCTGGCGAACAGAACGATAAGCAGCGTAGGACATGGCGAGGCGGCTCCCTGTATCATTGCGCCTTTAAACTAGCCCATCTAAACCATACCATCAACGATGCAGGACTCTTTCAAACCCCAAACGTTAACCTATGAAGCCACCGCAAAACTGCGCCAAACTTGCCACTAAAACTGGCGCAGTTTAGTTAACTGCGCCAAAATGGCGCCATATATATGAAAAACGCGCCAACAAACACGATGTCAGCGACCACAGACCTACTAGAGACTATCAGGGGATCCGAAAGCGGATTGACGCTGGCTGAACTGCTGGGCCGCCACCCGAGCATTGCCAGACGCACCGCACAGCGCCTGATAGCCAAGCTGATTGAAAGCGGCCACATCACAGCCCAAGGCGAAGGACGGGCTCGCCGCTATCATGCTGACTCCGAGAGCCATACCGAGCCCCGGATAGCCAAGGTGGACAGTTTCCCCGCGTTCATCCCACTCTCTGCCGACAGCCTGGATATCCTTGTCTATATCGACCAGCCCCTCCCAGCCCGCAAGCCCGTGGGCTATCAGCATGATTTCTTGCAGGCATATCATCCCAACGAAACCTGTTACCTGTCCGAATCACTGCGCCGTCAGTTGCACAACATGGGCAAGACCACAGACATCGATGAGCCTGCCGGCACATACAGTCGAGCGATCCTGAACCGTTTGTTGATCGACTTATCATGGGCATCGAGCCACCTGGAAGGTAATACCTATAGCAGGCTAGACACCCGTGAACTTATCGAGCACGGCAAGGCCGCGCGGGGTAAGGGAGCCATCGAAACGCAGATGATCCTGAACCATAAAACCGCGATCGAGTTACTGGTCGAAAACATCGACAGTGCCGAATTTAACCGCTACACCCTGATGAACTTGCACAGCGCCCTGGCGGAAAACTTGCTACCCAACCCTGCCGATGAGGGGCGCATTCGCCAACATGCTGTCGACATCAGTAAAAGTATCTATCGCCCGTTATCCACGGCACAACAAATCGAAGAGGTGCTGGACGAGGTGCTGAGCAAAGCCAATCAGATCCACGATCCGTTTGAACAATCGTTTTTCATGATGGTGCACTTGCCCTACCTACAACCTTTTGCCGACATCAATAAACGCACTTCCCGCCTGGCCGCGAATCTCCCCCTGTTTCGTGGCAACCTCTGCCCGCTCACCTTCCTCGATGTACCAGAACAGGCTTACAGCCGCGCCACCCTCGGTGTGTACGAAATGGCCCGCATCGAACTGCTACGCGACCTGTACGTGTGGGCTTATGAACGTTCAACCCAAGAATATCTTGCCATCAAGCGGGATCTCGCCGAACCTGACCCACTTCGCCTAGCATGGCGGGATCTTATCAAACAGACTGTCCGTGGGGTCGTCACGTCGATCCAACTTGATCCACTCAGCACCATTGAACAAGCGGTGTCAGAGAACGTCCCGCAGCAAGAGCGATCGGCCGTACAGGCACTGATTGTTGAAGAGTTGCGAAGGCTGCATGAAGGTGTTCTGGCACGCTATGGTTTACGGCCCTCGGAGTTTATCGCGTGGAAAGCGCAACATGGGCGCTGATTGATACTGTGACAATCGTCGAGTTGAGTATCTATTAAGGTATTCCATAGTGCGGTGCTCTATGCCGAGGACATCATCATGAGTTACCAAAGCCTGGCAGCCACCACTGCCAATATCACAGAGCTCAGACGCAATCCAATGGGGACCATCAAAGAGGGAAAAGGCGATGCCGTCGCCATCCTCTATCGTAACGAGCCAGCATTCTATTGTGTGCCGCCTGAGCTCTACGCCTACTATCTGGAACTGGCCGAAGATGCCGAGCTGAACCGTATTGTCGATGAGCGAGTCAAACGGTCGGAGTTCGTCAGCGTGAACCTGGAGGACCTATGATTTAGAATCCCATCCTTGCCATCACTACCCTCAGCTCTTGCAAGTCAACGTTGATCAAGCGCGGGCTGGAGATCAACGCTACGATGCCCCTTATTGTCATCGCAGCATTAGTCGCGTCATGGCCCTCCTCCCCTCATTGTGTGAGCGAACTGGCAGCGCCTGCTGATCTGGGCCCCGGTGTAGTAATAAAGGGGAATTCACTTGGGCGCTTCCGATGGAGACGAACCACTGAAAAGCAAAGGCCGTCAGGCGGCATTCCTGTCTGACTCATCCATCCGGGGTTTTCAGCGTCCAATTTTGACCACCCTGGAGTGTGTGCAACCATCCGATTTTTGGATCGAAGATCCATCAGCAGCTTGTTGTCGTGCTCGGACTTCATGCGGTAGGCTGCGCCCGGCGGCAAGACGTTAGCCTAGTGGTTCATGTCGATGATGACGCAGGGATGGCCGCCACCCGCCGGTTAAACTCGGCAAACTCTTCAGCATTATCTTCCCAACGCTCAATGCTGGCCGCCAGCAGGTCTAACAGCTGGACGTTGTTATCGTAGTCATCCACCAGCTCATCTATCAGTGCCAGCGCACTTTCGTAGTCATGCTGGTTGTCGATATGGGTGAAGTAGGGCAGCTCGGCCAAGGCCTCTCGGAGCTGTACCAGAATGGGTTTCAACATGTCAGAGTTACCTTGTTGGTTGCGCCCCCCCGTTTTCGATAACACTGGGGACCTGTCCAGTTTAGATCTTCATTGACATCCTCCCCCACCTTAGCGCTTCGCGTCACAGGAGGGGGATTCCCATTACTGGGTGATAGCTGCTCGCGCAGTACCGGGTTCCTGCTTCATCGGGCGGCCTGATTGCACCACGCCTCCACAGGCTAAAACGGCGTGTCCC
>NZ_JALIHH010000066.1:0-20710 GCF_022869435.1 Aeromonas sp. LsrichE-8G | reverse complement strand
ACGAAGACAGCAAGAAGCAACTGCTCTGCTTTTTGTGGTGGCAATACAATTCGGACGCGGGGTGGAGCAGCTCGGTAGCTCGTCGGGCTCATAACCCGAAGGTCGTCGGTTCAAATCCGGCCCCCGCAACCAACTTCTGACTGATTTTCTTCTGCATTACCTCTCTGATCCCCTCCAGCATCTGTTGCTTACACACAATAATGTGTGTTTTTCCGATCCCTCTCGCCATTTGTTCGGTATCATCCTGCTTTCTGTTCATGGATGAGGCCGCACCCTGTGATGACCCCTTTTAGCTATTCTTCTCCCCAAATCACGATGCAGAACACCTCCCTCGCCGAGGTAATGGCAGGGCCGACTGCCGTCAAACTCCTGCTCATTGCCGACTCAGCGCGCGATACCCTGCTGGCGACGCCTCCCTTTGCCGCCGTGGCAACCCAGATAGCCCTGGGTCAGAAGGCCCCCTATTCCCTTGACGACAGTCAGGGGCTGCAACGGGTGATCTTCATGGATGCCCGCCTGGTCCTGGATCATCGGCTCTACAAGCAGGTGCGCAGCTGGGTGGGCTCGCTGGCGGGCCTCAAGGCGACGCACCTGGCGCTCCATCTGGAGGGCTTTGACGATGAGCATCGCGCGCAACTGGCAAGGGTGGTGCTCGCCTGCCTGCTCGCCGCCGATGTGACCCTGCCGACCCAGAAACGGAGTGAGGCGACAAGACCGGGTTATCAGCAGTTGCAACTTTCCCCCCCTTGCGAGCTGGACATGGCCCGCCTGAGCGCAGAAGCCGAAGGCAACGGTCTGGCTCGCCACCTGGCAGTGCTGCCCGCCTCCGAGCTTGACGCCCAAGGCTACCGGGCTTTTGTGCAGCAACTGGCGCAGCAGGAGGGGTGGCAGTGGCAGGAGTTTGACGAGGCGGCCCTCGCCACCCTGGGCGCCGGCGCCTTCCTGGCGGTGGCCAGGGGCTCGGCAAACGGTCAGGCCGCCATCGTCAGGCTCAGCTACTGCCCGGCCAACCCGGTGCGCCGCCTCGCGCTGGTGGGCAAGGGGATCTGTCACGACTCCGGTGGCTACAACCTGAAAGTCGGTGGCAGCATGTATGGCATGCACCTGGACATGGGGGGCAGCGCGGTGGCCCTTGGCACGCTGCTGGCCATCAGCCGGGCGAAACTCCCCGTTGAGGTGCACTGCTGGCTCGCCATCGCCGAGAACCACATCGGCCCGCAGGCCTTCCGGCCCGGTGAGGTGGTGACCGCCCTCAACGGCACCACCATCGAAGTGGTGGACACCGATGCCGAGGGTCGCATGGTACTGGCGGATGCCCTGACCCTGGCGGCCGGGGACAACCCCGACTTGCTGATCGACTACGCCACCCTGACTGGCGCCTGCAAACGGGCGCTCGGCAGCCGTTACAGCGGTGCCTTCTCCAACCGCCCCGAGTGGCTCACCACTCTGATAGCGCTGGGCCAGCAGAGCGGGGAGCGAGTCTGGCCCTTCCCCCTGGACGAGGATTACGATGACAACCTCGATAGCGAGTGGGCCGATCTGTTACAGTGCGCGCCGGGCGCCTCCCCGGATCACATCGATGCCGCCCGTTTTCTCACGCGCTTCGTGCCCGCCGAGCTTCCCTGGTTGCACCTCGACCTGAGTGGTTTTCGCAACAAGGGGGGCAATGGCGTGGTGGGCAGCGAGGTAACCGGCTTTGGTGTCAGGTTGACCCTGACCCTGCTCGACAGCCCTCTGGGGATGGGGGCGCCCGACGCATGACAACGTGGCCAAGCACAATCAATAAGGACAAGCGTGAAACAAGCAAGCTATGACTGGGTGCTGTTCGATCTGGACGAAACCCTGCTCGATTTTCCGGTCGCCAGGGCGCTGGAGCGGACCCTGCAGATCTACGGCGTGGCGCCGACTCCCCCCAAGATGGCGGAGTACCATGCCCTCAACCAGCGGCTCTGGCAGCAGTACAACTCAGGGGAGATTGACGCCACCCACCTGCAGCAGACCCGTTTTTCGCTCTTTGCCGAGCAGGTCAACGTGGCGCCCATGGCGATGAACGAGACCTTCCTGCAGCAGATCATCGCCCTGAGCGTGCCGCTGGAGGGGGTGGAGGAGACCCTGCAGGCCCTGAAGAGCAAGGTCAGAATGGGGATCATCACCAACGGCTTCAGCCTGCCCCAGCGCGGGCGCCTCGACAAACTGGGCTGGAACAGCTGGTTTGAGCCTCTCGTTATCTCTGACGAGGTGCAGGTGACCAAGCCGGCGGCGGCCATCTTCCAGCATGCCTTGGCGCAGATGGGTCAGCCGAGCCCGGCGCGGGTGTTGATGGTGGGGGACAATCCCAAGACCGACATCGCCGGTGCCGCCGCCCAGGGGCTTGCCACCTGCTGGTACAACCCGGGACGGGAGACAGGCCCGTGCGAGGCGACCCACGAGATCCACCACTTCGCCCATCTCTGCGCGATCGTGCTGGGAGAGTAGGTCCCCTATGCCCGCAAGGATGTAAAAAAACAAGGCAGCCCATGGGCTGCCTTGTTTGCATCCGGCGTCTGCTAGCGGCCGAGGCGGGCGAGCAGCCAGGCCTCCAGCAAGGCCACTCCGGGGGCCAGCACGGCTTCGTCGAAGTCGAACTCCGGATGATGGTGGGGGGCCGCGAGGTTGGCTCCCAGGATGAGATAGGCGGCTTCGCCGCCGTGCTGCTGTACCCGCTCGATGAGGAAACCGGCATCCTCGCTGGCCCCGAAGCGGCGGGTGTGGATGGTATCAAGGGAATTCCCCTGTGCGAGAGGCACGATTTCCTCGATGAGGGCTGGGCTGTTCTCGATGCCGATCGCTTCCCCCTGTTTGCGGATGTGGTAGGTCGCGCCCTGCATCAGGGCCGCCCCCTCCACAATCTGCTGCACCTGATTGAACATGTAGTCGTTGAGGGCCGGCGTCGCGCCACGGGTCTCCCCCATCAGGCGGGCATGGCCCGGGATGACGTTGCGTCCACTGCCGCCGTTGAGCTGCCCCACGTTGATGCGGGTCATGCCATCCCGATGGCGGGGAATGCCGAGCATGGCGGTGGTGGCCATGCAGGCCGCCGCCAGGGCATTGTGGCCTGCGTTGGGCTCGAGCCCCGCATGGGCGGCTTGCCCCATGAACTCCACGTCGAATTTGGTTGAACAGAGAAACTCGGTGGGGTTGACCACCAGCTCACCGCTGCTCGCGTGAATGCCGATGTGCAGTGCCAGCAGAGCGTCCACGTCGTCGAGCTGCCCCCCTGCCGCCAGCGCCTTGCCGCCTCGGCAGCCCTCTTCAGCCGGCTGGAAGAAGAGCTTGATGCGGCCAGTGAGGCGATCGGCGAGGGCCGCGATCCGCTCGGCCAGCACCAGCCCGATGGCGGTGTGACCATCGTGGGCACAGGCGTGCATCCAGCCCGGGTTGGCGGAGTGCCAGCCTCCCTGGCCGGGCAGGTGTGACACCTCCTGGCTCTCTTCGACCTCCACCGCATCGATATCGAAGCGAAACGCCAGGGTGGGGCCGGGGCGCCCGCTCTCCCAGAGTCCCATCACGCCGGTGAGTGCGTCGATCCGCGTCAGCCACTCCGGATGCGCCCCCTGGTACAGGGCACGGGCCTTCTGGGCCTCGACGTCTATTTCCCGTCCCATGATGAGGGTGCTGGTGAGCAGTTGATCCCCCAGCATGATGGAGAAACCGAGTTCAGTGAGGTGTTGGGCTATGAGGGTGGTGGTGCGAAATTCACACCAGGCGGCTTCGGGGTGACGATGAAGGTCGCGGCGCCAGTGGCGCAAGGCATCCTGAGTCATGGTGGTTCCTGCGTAGCAAATCCAGCGGCCATTGTGACGGGCAGGGGGACAAGAGTAAATCCCGCAGGGGGAGATGCGACAAGGGGAGCCCGGGCTCCCCTTGAAAGATGGCATGGATGTCGACGAGGTCGTTTTGTGTGCGCAGATAGCGCTCAATGATGGCTTGGCATCATCCTTTGCCAGGGCGCGTCAAAAACCCATGTTGCAGTCTGTTTTTTGAACCGCCCCTCTGGGGCAGAGGTGGCAGATGGCTGATTGGCCTACTTAGAGCTGTGCCAGCGACGGCATGGAGACGGCAACCAGAGTGAAAAACACGGTGAAAACGGCGGTAACTACGAACTCTTTCATGATTTTATCTCCCTTGGTTGGCTCATGATGGAACCAAGATACCACAACAGAACGATAAAACAACGAAAAATGTAATTATGAGGCAGAAATGGTTTGGTGGTGGAATGCGGCTGCATTTTTCCAAGTTTAAGGGCGTTTTTTGTCCTGTGAAGGGTTTTATGGTGATGCCAGTGAAAGTGGATGCATATAAAGCCTTTAAATACATTGAGTTATGTTATTTTTATGACGCTCTCTTTGGTGGTTCCGATTGGAGTTTTTGTGGTGATCTCCATTTTTCAGCAGCAAAATGGCCTGCGGGATGCGCAGATTGATGTCGCCATAGGGAGGTTGGTGGCTGCTAGCCAGGTTTTGTCATCCCATGTCATGTTTTCTCACGACTTGTGCCCTAACCTCAGTCTGCAAGGCTGTTGCCAGCCAGGGTTATCCGATGAAGCCTCAATTTTCTGCTCATCCCAAACAGGCTGGGTGCAAAAAGAGTACGGAAAAACGACAAAAGGGCCGTCAAAGGAGCATGGAAGGGAAGGGGTAAGGCGGGAAAATGGGGGTTTGACCTTCATGGGGCCTTGGGTGGCCGGAAGCCCCGTTTTTCGCTGTTTTCTTGGGGGGCGAGCCACCGGGCCCGCGCGCAGGGGAAGCGGGAGAGATCGTCGGCCCACCCGGGTGGCTATATGGCGCCAGTGTGATGGGATGAAGGGCAGGTGAGGCCTGGCGCAGGGCCGTGGCTCTGCGGCACCAAGACCTTTATCCAGACCCGTCGCGAACAAGGTGAGCAAGCAGAAAAGCGGGGGAAAGAAGTAAAGGAGAAGGTCGTGGGGTCAGAGGCTCAGGGCCGCCGGGCAAGGGGTAAGACATGGCGACAGTGGCCAGTGGATAGCCGGGCCCCCGCAGAGGGAGGAGGGGGTGAGGAGCCCGCATAAAAAAACCCTCCAGAGGAGGGTTTTTTGTCAGACCACAGCCTTTAGAACAGGGTGGTGGAGAGATCGTACAGCTCCTGGTTGAACGGGCGCTTCAGGTTCTCGATGCAGTCGATGATGTCGTGGTGCACCATCTCGTTGCCCTGAATGCCGACGCAGCGGCCACCCTGGCCCGCCAGCAGTTGCTCGACGGCGAAGGCACCCATGCGGCTGGACATGATACGGTCACGGGCAGTGGGAGAACCGCCACGCTGGATGTGACCCAGGATGGTGGCGCGGGTTTCGCGGCCGGTCATGGCCTCGATGTCTTTTGCCAGGGCGTTCACGTCGGTGACGTGCTCGCAGATGGTGATGATGGCGTGCTTCTTGCCCTTGGCTTCCCCTTCCTTGATCTGTTGCAGCAGCTTCTCCTTGTCGAAGGCCACTTCCGGCACGATCACGTACTCGGCACCACCGGCAACGGCGGCAGACATGGCCAGATCGCCGCAGTGGCGGCCCATGATCTCGACCACGGAGATGCGGTGGTGGGAGCTGCAGGTGTCGCGCAGGCGGTCGATGGCGTCCACGACCACGTTCAGGGCGGTATCAAAGCCGATGGTGAAGTCGGTACCGGCGATATCGTTGTCGATGGTGCCCGGCAGGCCGATGCAGGGGAAGCCCTCCTCGGTCAGCTTCTTGGCACCCATGTAGGAGCCGTCGCCGCCGATGACCACCAGGGCGTCGATGCCGTGTTTCTTCAGGTTTTCGACCGCTTCGGCACGGACTTTCGGATCCTTGAAGGCGGGGAAACGGGCGGAGCCCAGGAAGGTACCGCCACGGTTCACGACGTCGGAGACGCTGTGACGCTCGAGCTTGACGATACGGTCCTGGTGCAGACCGAGGTAGCCATCATAGATGCCGTAAACTTCCAGGCCATGATGCAGACCGGCGCGCACCACGGCGCGGATGGCTGCGTTCATACCCGGTGCGTCACCACCACTGGTCAAAACACCAATACGTTTGATTTGTTTGGTCATGAGTGCCTCTGGATCTGAGTTGTCGAAAATCAAGATTCTGAAAAATACGGCTGGCCGCTTTTACTATATCGGCTTTCCTATGGCGAGAGGGTCCATAGGAAAGCGATATGCAAAGAGGGGCGGGGCCCCTCTTTGCTTGGCGCTTACTTGGCGGCGCCAGCGATGATCTGGGAGAAGTCGTCCACTTTCAGGGACGCGCCACCCACCAGGCCACCGTCGATGTCCGGCTGGCCGAACAGGTCGGCAGCGGTGGCGCCAGTCACGGAGCCGCCGTACAGGATCTGTACCTTGGCAGCCACGGCTGCATCAAAACCGGCCAGGTATTGACGGATGTGAGCATGCACGGATTGTGCGATCTCCGGGGTGGCGGTCTTGCCGGTGCCGATGGCCCATACCGGCTCGTAAGCGATGACGGCGTTCTCGAAGGAGGCGATGCCGCAGCGATCGATCACGGCCTTGAGCTGGGTCTCGACCACCTGGTTGGTGGTACCGGCTTCGAACTGGGCCAGGGTTTCACCGATGCACAGCACGGGGATCAGGCCGCCCTTCTGAATGGCTTCGTACTTGGCAGCCACCACGTCGTCGGTCTCTGCGTGCAGGGTACGACGCTCGCTGTGACCGACCAGGGAGTAGGTGCAGCCGAAGGCTTTGAGCATGGAGGGGGCGTTTTCGCCGGTGAAGGCGCCGGACTCGTGAACGTCGGCGTTCTGGGCACCGTAGGCGATCTTGCTGCCGGCGGTCAGCTGTTCAACCAGACCCAAAAAGATAACCGGCGGGCAGACGGCCACTTGCACGGAAGGATGAGCGGCAGCGGCCGGGGTCAGTCCTTTGATCAGGGCTTCTACAGAAGCCTTGGTGCCGTTCAGTTTCCAGTTACCCATTACCAGGTGCTGTCTCATCTTCTATATCTCCTAGGCATTTGATTGCGCAACATTATATGAATTGAACCGAGCCCAAGATAGCTGACCCGGCGGCAAATGACGTAATTTTTTTTCGCTTTCCTGATCCAAATCAGGAATGCAAGGCGCGATTGCTCACTCGGTGACCTGCCCACGCAAACGGGCCCACCATACCCCAATCCACTCGTGAATGGCAGCCTCGGAATACATCAGATAACGCCCTTTGGGGAGGTAGCTGTAGAGGGGTTGTGGCTCCTGACTCTGCTTGGCGGTGTAATCGGTGGGAGCCGGCACCGCATCGAGTCCCTGACTGCGATAGAGAGCCATGGCCCGGGGCAGGTGGGTGGCCGAACTCACCAGCGCCACCCGCTTGCCGTTGAGGTGGGCGGCGATGCTGACCGCCTCGTCATGGGTGTCTTTGTTGTTTTCAAACAACGTCATGCGCGCACGCGGGATGCCAAGGCTGGCCGCCATGCGGGCGTTGACCTCGGCGTTCGACAGGGGATCCCCGGCCACGGCACCGGAGAAGACCAGCTCGGCCTCTGGATAGGCCAGGGCCAGGCGAACCCCTTCCAGGGTGCGCGCCAGGGAGATGTTGTTTTGCCAGGCGCGCTCTGGGATGGCCGGATCGCTCACATGACCGTTGCCCAGCACGACGATGGCCTGGATGTCAGGATGCTGGCTCACCTCGAAGGGGGGATAGGTCTGCTCCAGGCTGCGGGCCAGCTCGTAGCTCACCGGCCGCGTCCCCATCAGGGCGATGATCACCAAGGAAAGGGTCGCCAGCAGCCTGCCGCTTTTTTGAAAGCGGGTGAACCAGAGCAGCACGAGCGCCAGCACCAACAAGGAAAGAGAGAAGGGGAGCGGCATCAGCAGATGGCCCAGCCATTTCTTGATGACAAAGAAGTTGAGCTCGAACACGACAGACACGTCCTTGAGTTTTCAGCAAATTCGGGATGTGACAGAATACCCCTCTTTTTTCCTGTGGCCCAATCCTGTGTGGTTCCTCCTGCGGCCCTCATGGCGGGGCGGTCGAAGATGAGTGTGTCTTGAAGCAAGATCAGAGTTTTGACGGGCGCGCGGACAAGTTCGCTCGCAACATTTACGACTCCACCAAGGGGCGCATTCGCACCACCATTGTCTGGAGTGACATCGAAGCCTGCCTGGCGCGCCTGGGCAACCGGCCGCTGCGCATCCTGGATGCCGGCGGCGGCTTTGGCTACTTCGCCCAGAAACTGGCGGCCATGGGCCATCAGGTGGAGCTGTGCGATTTGTCGGCAGAAATGCTGGATCTGGCCCGGGAGCAGATCGCCCAGAAGGGCTTGGAAGACAGAATTCGTCTCATCCATTGCCCCATTCAGGATCTCAAGCACCAGGTGACCGGCACCTTCGATCTGGTGCTCTGTCACGCGGTACTGGAGTGGCTCGCCGAGCCGCGCCAGACCTTGCTGGGTCTGTTCCCTTTCGTCAAGGCAGGGGGCATACTGTCGCTGCTTTTTTACAATCGTCACGGCCTCCTGTTCCAGAGCCTGGTGGTGGGCAATTTTGACTATGTGCGCCTGGGCCTTCGCAAGAAACGCCAGACAGCCCTGACACCCACCAATCCCCAGTTGCCGGAGCAGGTCTATGACTGGATAGGCCGGGGGGGATTGCGGATCATCGGCAAGACCGGGGTGCGTGTCATCCACGACTACATGCGCCACAAGCAGGATCAGGTCGAGAAGTTCGAGGACCTGCTGGCCATGGAGCAGCAATATTGCCGCCAGGAGCCCTTTGTTTCCCTGGGGCGCTACATCCATGTGATGGCCCAGAAACCGGCCGGTTGAGCCCCACCGGCGTGAATACGATGCGGGATCCAGCCGCCGGGGCGCCACCGACCCCGGCCTATATCACCACGGCAGGCAAAGACCTGCCGACTATAACAACGAGATGATAACGTCATGATGAGTACATCCCGTACCCTGCCAGAGACGGTGGGATGGGTCAGACAGGAGGGGTTGGCGCTGAACCTCCCCACCGACAGGCTGGCCTTTCTGATAGCGATCAAGACGCTCTCCGAGGACGAGTCTGATCTCTCGGAGGCCGCGCTGCACGATGCCTTTGGCTATGTCAGCAGTGCCTTCGGCCAGATGGACGAGACCCTCACCGGTCGCGCCAACAACGCCATCAACGATCTCATTCGCCAGCAACTGCTGTCGCGTTTCACCACCGACATGGTGGCGGGGGAGAGCCTCTACCGCCTGTCGCGCCTTGGCATGAGCATCGTCGATTTCTTCATGGATCAGCGCCAGGTGGACTCCATCAAGCTCTCCATCCTGCTCGAGCACCTGGCGGCCGAGCTCGACACCGCCCGCAAGGCGGCGCTCGAGACCAACACCCGGGAGCAGTGGGACGCCGAGGTGCTGCCGCGCCTCTCCTTCTCCCTGGAAGAGACGCTCGGGCGCATCGATCTCACCCAGCGCGCCATGGACGAGCAGCAAAACCAGGTCAAGAGCGAGATCGCGGCCCTGCTGACCCAGAACTGGGTCGATGCCATTCACAGCTGCGAGAAGCTCCTGCACGAGACCGGCCAGACCCTGCGCGAGTTGCAGGACACCCTGGACGCCGCCGGCCACCGCCTGCAGGCGGGGCTGCTCAACATTCAGGAAGCGGCCCAGGGGCGTGAGGATCTGTTCCACGTCGAGGAGCTGACCCACGCCCTGCAGGGGCGTCTGGACGTCATCACCGCCTGGGGCCAGCAGTGCATCGAGCTCTGGTCCCGTTATGACAGGCACGTCCACAAGTTCATCCGCAACGCCATCGACATGGACAAGAACCGCGCCTTCAGCCAGCGGCTGCGGGAATCCATCCGCAACTTCGAGCAGCACAGCTGGTTGTTGCGGGTGGCCGAAGAGCCCCGTTTGCTGGAGCTGCGGGATGAAACCATCGCCATCCACGACGAGGAGGTGACCGGCGAGGTGCCCCTCGAGATGGAGTACGTAGAGATGGTGGACATCAACCAGGAGCTGGCGGAGCGCATCGAGCGCTACCTGGCCCGCTATCCGGAGCAGGGAGATCGGCTGGATCTTGCCGACGTGCTGCGGGAATACCTGCTGGACTACCCGGCCCATGCCCACTTCGACGTGGCGCGCCTCCTGATCGATCAGGCCGTGCGTCTCGGCCATGCCAGCGGTGAGCGCGAGCACCACCGCCAACCCGCATGGAAACCCATCAACCAAGCTGGATCCAAGGTTCAGGCCTATGTCATCGATCAATACTGAATTCCCCTTGCCCCTGCGTCTCGCAGAGGCCATCGCCAACCCCTTGTTTCCGCGCATCGACACCGCCCTGCGCTCCGGTCGCCACATCAGTGCCGACGAATTCGAGCAGCACTCGGCCCTGGTGGAGTACCACCAGGAGCTGGAGATCTTCTACGGCCGCTATCAGGTGGAACTCATCAAGGCGCCGGAAGGCTTCTTCTACCTGCGTCCGCGCCCGAGCGCAGACATCGGAACAACAGTGTTATCTGAGCTCGATATGCTGGTGGGCAAGGTGCTCTGCTACCTCTTCCTGAGCCCGGACAGGCTCGCCTCTGAAGGGGTGTTCGCCATGGGCGAGCTGCAAGAAGAGGTGCTGAGTCTGGCGGACGAGAAGCAACTGCTGCGCATGGTCAACAGCCGCTCCGGCGGCACGGATCTGGACAAGAAGAAGCTCCTCGAGAAGATCCGCACCTCCATGCGTCGCCTCAAGCGCCTCGGGATGATCACCCCCCTTGGCAACAGCGACAAATTCCGGGTCAACGAGTCCGTGTTCCGCTTCGCCGCCGATGTGCGCTCCGACGAGGATCCTCGCGCGGTGCAACTGCGGATGATCCAGGAAGGGGAGGCCATTTTCCACGACGACGAGATGCCGAGCAGCGATTCCCTGTTCGAGGATATCGAAGAGGATCTGGACGAAGAGCAGCTGGAGCTGGAGGTGGAAGATGATCTGCAACGTTAATGTGCCGGCACTGATGGTGTCTGCCGGTTTGATGGAGAGTGTGGCGTGAGAGGCAAATTCAAATCCCTGACCATGGTCAACTGGAACGGCTTCTTCGCCCGCACCTTCGATCTCGACCAGCTGGTCACGACCCTGTCCGGCGGCAACGGCGCGGGCAAGTCCACCACCATGGCGGCCTTTATCGCGGCCCTCATTCCCGACCAGTCACTGCTCCACTTCCGTAACACCACGGAGGCGGGCTCCTCCAGCGCGTCCCGCGACAAGGGGCTCTACGGCAAGCTGCAGCGCGGCCACTGCTATTCGCTGCTGGAAGTGATGAACAGCCGCGAGCAGCGGATCTGGGTCGGCGTCCACCTCGAACAGGTGGCCAACCGTGACAACAAGGTCAACATCACCCCGTTCGCCCTGGTGGATGTGCCCGAGCACCTGGCGCCCACGGATCTGCTGCTGGAGAAGCTCGACGACGGCAAGGGCCGGGTACGTGCCTTCGCCGATCTGAAGGGGGCGGCAGCGGAGCTCGGCGCCATCAAGGTCGCCAAGTTCAATACGGTGACCGATTATCACAACTTCATGTTCGAGTTCGGGATCACCCCGAAGAAGCTGCGGGATCAAAAGGATCGCGGCAAGTTCTACCGCCTGATCGAAGCTTCCCTCTACGGCGGTATTTCGTCTTCCATCAGCCGCTCCTTGCGTGAATACCTGCTGCCGGAGAACTCCGGAGTACGCAAGGCGTTCCAGGACATGGAGGCGGCCATCTACGAGAACCGCCGCACCCTGGAAGCCATCAAGGAGACCCAAGGTCAGCGTGATCTCTTCAAGAATCTCATCACCGAGACCACCCACTATGTGGCCGCGGAGTATGTGCGGGGCGCTGCCGAGAAGAGCCGCCTCTCCGAGCTGGCCCTCAAGGCACGCTCTGAGCTCGCCGGCAAACGCCGTCTGCTGGCCGAGGAGAAGCAGCGCGCCATCTATCTGGCGGACGAGGTGGATCAGCTCACCAACCGCGAGAAGCTCCTGACCGACGAGCTGGAGTCCGCCGCCGAGCACCTGGCCAAGGTGATGGCGGCCGTGGCCCTGCAAAAGAAGATTGCCCTCTATCGCGCCGATCTGGCGGAGCTCAACGACAAGCTCGAGCAGCAGCAGGCGGTGGTGGAAGAGATCCACGGCCAGTTGCTGGAAGTGGAGGAGCGCAAGGAGCTGGCCCAGGCAGAGGTGGACAGCCTCAAGACCCAGCTGGCCGACTACCAGCAGGCGCTCGATATCCAGCAGACCCGCGCCATCCAGTACCGTCAGGCGGTGCAGGCCCTGGAAAACGCCCGCGAGCAGTGCGAACTGCCGGGGCTCGAGCCTGCGCAGGCGAGCGACACCCTGCACCAGTTCCGCGCAGCCGAGCAGAGCCTCACCAGCCGGGTGCTGGGGGCCGAGCAGCAGCTGGCGCTGGCCAAGGCGGCGGTGGCCGAACACGAAGCGGCGCTGACGCTGCTGCTCAGCATCGCACCCGAGACAGTGCGCGAGGCTGCCTGGCCCACCGCGCAGGCGCTGCTCAAGCGCCACATCGAAGACAAGGCCCGCATTGCCCAGGGGCAGGGTCTGCGCGCCGCGCTGGCTCGCCTCGAGAAAGAGAGCGAAAGCCAGAAGACGCTCTTGCGGCTGCGAGACGAGCTGGCCCAGGCGTCTGGTCAGCACATTGCTAGCCAGGACGAGCTGGAGATCTTCCTCGAAGCCCAGCGCACCCGCCAGGAGGAGCTCTCCGAGCAGCAGGCAGAGGCCAATCAGCGCCGCGCCAGCCTCGAGCATCAGGGCACTCAGCTGGGCCGCGATATCGCGGAACTGACCAAGCTGGCCCCGCGCTGGCTCAAATCCTTTGAAAAACTCGAGCAACTGCGCGAGCAGAGTGGCTTGGCCTTGGCCACCGCCGAAGAACTCTCTTCCGGCATGCAGAGCGTGCTCGACAAGGAGCGGGAGTTCGAGCAGGAGAGCAACCGCATTCAGGGCCAGAAACAGGCGCTGGAGATGCAAATTCGCAACCTGCAGCTGGGTGCCGGCGAGGCGGATCCCCGTCTTGCCCGCATCGCCGAGCAGGTGGGGGGCGTGCTGCTCTCGGACGTCTATGACGACATCTCCATCGATGATGCCCCTTACTACTCCGCGCTCTACGGCCCGGCTCGCAGCGCCCTGGTGGTGCTCGACCTCGAAGGCGCCATCGAGCGGCTGAAAAAGCTGGAAGATTGCCCGGAAGATATCTACCTCATTCAGGGCAACCCCGACTCCTTTGACGAGGATCTGGTGGAAGCGGACGAGCTGGGGGACGCCGTGCTGGTGCGCACCAGCAAGCGTCAGGTGCGCTTCTCCCGCTACCCCGAGCTGCCGCTGTTTGGCCGCGCCGCCCGGGAAAAACGGATCGAGCAGCTCGACCTTGAGCGCGAAGGCCTCATCGAGGGTTACGCCAAGGCCGCCTTCGAGCAGCAGAAGTATCACCGCCTCTACGGGCATTTTCGCGACTTTATCGGCCAGCATCTGGATATCGCCTTCCGCCCGGACCCCGAAGCCGAGGTGCAGGCCAAGCAGCACGAGCAGCGCAAGCTGCAAGAAACCATCGCCGAGTGCGACAAGCAGCTGACCGAGGCCAAAGCGGCCGCCGCCCAGCTGACCCGCCATATCCAGCTGGTGCAGGGGATGCTGCCCTTTGCCCACCTCTTTGCCGAGACAGAGCTGGCTGCCCGCCTCGAGGCGGCTCACGCCGATGTGGAGGCGCTTAAAACAGCCGAAGCCTTTATCGCCAAACACGGCAAGGCGCTGGAAAAACTGGAAACCATGGTGCAGGTGCTGCGCCAGGATCCCCAGGATCTGGCTGCCCTGCAGGCAGCCTTTGACGAGGTGAGCGACCTGCTGGCCGCGCAGAAACGCCGTTGCTACGCCCTCGATCAGCTGGTGGCCCGTCTGCTGCACTTTGCCTATCAGGATGCGCAAGATCTGCTCGGCAAGGCCTCCGAGATGAGCGAGCGACTCAAAGAGAAGCTCAAGGCGGCAGAGCTTGCCGCCCGCACCGCCGGTGAGCAGCACAAGCAGATCACCCAGCGCCACACCGAGGCGCTGCAACTGCGCACGGCGCTTGATTCCAGCGCCTCGGCCAAGGGGCAGACCCTGGCGGAGTTCGAGCAGGAGCTGGCGGCCATGGGGCTGACTCTGTCGGATGACATGGAAGAGAAGGCCCGTGCCCACAAGAAAGAGATTGAAGAGCTGCTCATCCGCACCCGGACCCGCCGCACCAGCGCCGAGGCCCAGTTGCAGGTGTGCAAGCGCGAAATCGAGTCCCTTGGCGGTCGTCTCAAGCTCGAAGGCAAGGATTACTACAGCGCCCGCAAATCCCTGGTGGGTCACAAGGCGAGCTGGTCGCGGGTGGTGCGTCTGGCACGGGAGACAGACGTCGAGAAGCGCCTCAACAAGCGCGAGCTGGCTTATCTTGACAGCGACGAGCTGCGCTCCATGTCGGACAAGGCCCTCGGCGCCCTGCGGGTGGCGGTGGCCCACGACGAGGCCCTGCGCGATGCGCTGCGCCTGTCGGAAGGCAACCGCAGCACCGAGCAGAAGGTGGCCTTCTATGTGCAGGTCTACCGTTACCTCAAAGATCGCATCCGCAACGACATCATCCGCTCGGACGATCCGGTGGAAGCCATCGAGGAGATGGAGATCGAGCTGGCGCGCCTCGCCGACGAGCTCAAGCAGCGGGAAACCCACCTGTCCCTCTCCTCCCACGAGGTGGCGGCCAAGATCACCAACATCATCCGCCGGGAGCAGAACCGCATCCGGGTATTGAACCAGGGCCTGCAGAACATCGCCTTCGGTCTGGTGCGCGGGGTGCGTCTCAACGTCAATATCCGCGAGGCCCACACTCGCCTCCTGACCGCACTCGCCGATCAGAGCGCCATGCACAACGATCTCTTCGCCGACAAGGAGCTCAGCTTCTCCGAGGCCATGGCCAAGCTCTTCCAGCGCCTCAATCCGCAGGTGGAGCAGGGGGAGCGCAACTATCAGGTGATGGGAGACGTGCTGCTGGATTATCGCAACTATCTGGAGCTGGAGATCGAGGTGCAGCGCGGGGCCGACGGCTGGCTGCGTGCCGAGAGCGGCGCCCTCTCCACCGGCGAGGCGATCGGCACCGGTCAGGCCATCCTGCTCATGGTGCTGATCAGCTGGGAGGAGGAGTCCCGCCGTCTGCGCGGCAAGGACATCGCTCCCTGCCGCCTGTTGTTCCTGGACGAAGCGGCGCGGCTTGATGGCAAATCCATCGCCACCCTGTTCGAGCTGTGCGAGCGCCAGGACATGCAGCTCCTCATCGCGGCGCCGGAGAACATCAGCCCCGAGAAGGGCACCACCTACAAGCTCATCCGCAAGGTGCAGGGCAAGCACGAACATGTGCATGTGGTGGGGCTGCGCGGCTTTGGCTTCGCCGACGACAAGCTCATCGCCTGACAGAGGCTGACGGACGAGGTATGAAAACGGGAGGCTTGGGCCTCCCGTTTTACATGAGCAATGCATCTTTTTTTACAGTTAAAGCAACGGTAAACTGTCAAAATAATATTGACACCTATACTGGCCAGAATTACAAAAGGATTTTAAATGGCAATTTCACAGTATAAAAACCAAAAAAAACCACTTGAATATAGTAAAAATGAAATTGACCGTGCGGCTAGAGATATCAGGCATGGCATGGATGATACGGGGCGCTCTGAAGCTATAAGGAGAATTCAAGGATTTCGTGAATATCATCTTTACCCATTAATGTTGATGAAAAATCACTTGGCAAGAATTGCATCTCAGGTTAGTAACAAAGTCTTGGTTGCGAGACGACTTAAACGGCTTTCGACCATCATTGATAAGTTGGAAAGACCGACGCTAGATGGGCACAATACTAATTCAATTAAATTGACGCGTATGCAAGACATTGCGGGCTGTCGAGCTATAGTAAAAAATATAAAACAGTTGAAACAGCTTCAAAAGAAATTAGAGAGTAGTCGCTCGGTTCATAAAATAGTGAGTATCAAAGACTATCTCACACCTAAAGAAAGTGGATATGGTGGTGTTCATTTAGTGTACAGCTGCTATGAAAATCAACTGGCTGATCACGAATGGAAAAAAGCAAAGGTTGAAGTTCAGCTAAGAACTGAGTTGCAGCATGCTTGGGCTACAAGTCTAGAGATTATTGATACTCTTGAGCAGATTAATCTAAAGACAAGGCATGACGGGCATGATGACTGGCGTAAGCTGTTTTCCATCGCTGGGCGATTGGTATCACATGAAGAAAAAGCATGCGTTATCGAAGATGCACAAACTCTTATAAGTCTTAGGCAGGAGCTTTGTGAGCTTGCTGATAAGTTAGATGTTGTATTAAAACTTGCAAGGTATACATTAGCCATAACATTTACGACAGATCATAAAGCTGTAAAGCAAGGGAGGAGTGGACAGGGATTGTTTCTTGTTTGCATGCACATACTCGAAGAACAGGAAAAGAAAATACAGGTAACAGTTAAACACTTCTCAATGAAAAACAGTGAAAAAGCTCTTGCTGAGTTAAATGAAGCTGATTTAAATGAAAAGATAATTATATCTGTTCTTGTCTCCGCCTCTGATGTCCGTGCTCTAAAGCAGGCATACCCAAATTATTTTGGCTCCACACGAAAATTTAGTGACTTTCTCGAAAGGCAAAGGGGGGATTTGGGGTAGTATTGGTGGAGACTACATGTTGGTTGTTTTGTACAACCAGGCATATATCGATCAGCATATGGTTCCCCTGACAGGGGCTGACGGGTGAACACACAAACGGGAGGCTTGGGCCTCCCGTTTTCCATGGGAAATGTGAGAGAGTAGGCTCCAGCTCGCGGGCGCCCGTCTGGCCATGACAGCCGGACGGGGCGAACGCGACATCTCATAACGGGTCGAGGAAGTAGATGATGAGGACCATGGTGCAAAAAGGGCTGCTGGCCTCCCTGTGCCTGCTGCTGGCCGCCTGCAGCAGCCAGCCTGATGCAGGCAGTGCGGGCAACTGGCGAGGCTATACCCAGACGGGGCTTGCCTCCTATTACGCCGATCGCTACCACAACAAGCGCACCGCCAGCGGGGAGCCTTACCAGCGCCACGCCAACACCGCCGCCCACATGACACTGCCCTTCGGCGCCCTGGTGAGGGTCACCAACCTCGCCAACGGCAAGAGCGTGGTGGTGCGGGTCAACGACAGGGGCAATTTCCCCCGCGGGCGCATCATCGATCTCTCCAAAGCGGCGTTCAGCGCCATCGGCAATCCCCGTTCCGGGCTTATCAAGGTCAGGATTGAGGTGCTGTAGTCACCGGGTCTGCATGTGCCGGTGCCCCTCCATACCCGGGCCGCTGGAAGAGGGCGCTTCCCAGTGATCGCGGGCCATCTTCTTCATTCCATTGGTAATGTTGCCAACGCGGCTTCCCATTTTCCGGTGTGCCATTAAGATAGCCAAACGAAAAACAGGGCGTCTTTGCCATCTGGCGGCAACCGGGCATGGCATGGTGTGCGAGACACCCCTTCAACCCCTGCCCATGTTTCGCCGCTAAGGAGCAGGCTATAAAGAGAGACGTCATTCACAGGGAGGATCAGAACATGACTGACAAGCGTGCCATTCAGGCAACGGCCATTCCCGAGCACAAGGCAAAGTCCCTCTATCCGGAGCCCTTTGCCTCCCTGGTCAAGCACCGCACCCGGCGCAGGCTGGGGGATCATTTCGGCCTTGCCAATTTCGGGGTCAACCTGACGACCCTGGCACCGGGGGCCATCTCGGCGCTCAAGCACCATCACGGCCTGCAGGACGAGTTCGTCTATGTGCTCTCGGGCAATCCCACCCTGCGCCACGGGGAGGAGGAGTACCGGATGTCGCCGGGGGAGTGCATCGGCTTCAAGGGGGGCAGCGGCCTGGCCCACCAGTTGCTCAACCACGGTGAGGTGGACGCCGTCTATCTCGAGGTGGGGGACAGGCTGCCAGGGGACACCGTCGACTATCCCGACGACGATCTGGCCCTGGTACAGGGTGCCGATGGCGCCTGGTCAGCCAGACACAAGGATGGCACCCCCTACTAGGGTGCCTCTTCGGGCAATGAGAGAGACCTCCATGGTGTTCAGCCCCTTTTCTGCTGTCAGGGCAGAGGATTTTCTGCCGCTGCTCAACGACGAGACGCTGCGAAAGCACCTGATCCCTCACCCGCTTTTCGATGTGGCCGGGGTGCGCGACTGGATGGCGTACAAGCTGGGAGTCGACGCCCGGCCAGGTTGCCGCGTGCGCGCCATCTTCCTCGACGGCACCCTGGCGGGGTGGTGCGGTATCCAGCCCGATGACGAGGGGGTGGAGCTTGCCATCGTGCTCGCCAAGGCCGGCTGGGGAAGCGGCGTGGCGATTTTCAACGAGATGATGGGGTGGGCGAGGGAGCTTGGCCATCGGACGATACTCTTTCACTTGCTGGATACCCGCCCGCCTTATCTGTCCCTCGCCAGACGGGCCATCTGGGTGAGGAAAACGCGCCTGGGCGAACACCCTTTCACCACCTATTGCCTTGACGTTGAGCGCTGGTCTGCAGGCCCTTAGCCTGGACCAGGGGGCCGCAAGCCGTGCCGCCTCCTGGCGGGTCCCGTTGCCACCCTTTGCGCCATGATCCCTCCCGCTCGTTTGTTCCTCCGTGCACGGCGTGGTTATCCACCCCGTTGAACACAGTGTTCATTCTGCCCCCCTATATGGCCCCCACCGTCCTGCCTACACTGGGCAACGTCTGATGGGGGAGCATCCGGCAGTATAAATCGCTGTCCAGGTTGCACTCTCTGGCGTGTTGACGATGTACAACGGAGAAAACTGGATGAAAAAAGAGACAGACAAACTGGTATCGATCGCAGTGCTCAAGGCCCGTGACGGCATGGGAGAGCGCCTTCGCGATGCCCTGCTTACCTTGATTGACCCCACTCGCCAGGAGCCGGGCAACCTCGATTACGTGCTGTTCGAGTTGAAGGATGAACCCGGCACCTTCTACATGCGGGAAGCCTTCGTGAGTCAGGCCGCCCTGGATGCCCACTGTGAGACCGCGTATTTCCAGGCTTTCGCTCGCCAGGCGGACGAACTGCTGGCCGAACCCCTTCGGCTTGTCTTCATGGAAGAAGTGAGCCCCTGATCCTTGCCGCAGAGCCCGATGGTCCCCTCATCGGGCTTTTTGCCTTCAGCCTCGCTCCCGGCAATCGCATCTACCTGCTCGGCTGTGTGGCCATGGCCCTGAACCCCATCCTGATCAAGCGCTGCTACCGGGGGAGTCCTTCCTCCACCTGACCGGCTGGACCCTCATCTGCGCCACTGTGCTGCTCACCGGCATGCTGACCGGGGAGACAGTACACTGGGAACAGGTAGGCTGGGGGGTAGAAGGTGTGCTGCTGACCATGGTGCTCCTGCCCCTTCATGCTGGCAAACGGGGGGCTGTCTGAGGGGCCGCCTGTGGCCCTGATCAACCAGGGAGTGCGTCATGAGAAGAACCCTGATCCTGGTACGCCATGGCAAGTCGAGCTGGGAAGACGCGTCTTTGTCTGACCGCGCTCGTCCGCTGGCTGCGCGCGGGCTGCGCGATGCGCCCCTGATGGGGGCTCGTCTGGCGCACCTTGGGGTGAAGCCCGATCTCATCCTCTCGAGCCCCGCCTGCCGGGCCCTGACGACCGCCCGGCTGCTTGCCGGGGAGCTGGGTTATTCCCCGGACCGCATCGTCATCGACGAGGGCCTCTACGAGAGCGATGCCGGGACCCTTCTCGGGGTGGTGGGGGAGCTTTCAGATGATCTCGCCTGCGTACTGCCGGTGGGTCATGATCCTGCCTTCACCGACCTGGCTCATGGCTTTTCCTCCGGTATCACTCGCATGCCGACCTGTGCCGTCGCCCGCTTCATCTTCGACGCCCCCTCCTGGTCGGCGCTCCCGTCCTGCTCGCCGGTGGTGGCCGTGCTGGACTTCCCGAAGAAGAGGTAGGGGGGCGTCGGTTGCAGGCATGCAGAAACGACAAGGGGAGCCGCGGCTCCCCTTGTCGTGATGGTGACGGGGTCATTTGGCCGCGATGGGCCCCTTGGTGCCCGCATCGTTGTCGACCCAGCCATCTTCTCCCTTGAGGCGGCGATCCCCCTGGATGGTGTAGATGACCATGCCCTCCTTGAACACCAGGGCGCCGTCGGATTTCCTGGTACTGACCTGCTTGTCGTTGACCCACACCTGATCCTTGTCATCGATGCGGATGTTCGCGACCGTGGCGCCCGTCTCGGGGAAGGTGGCGACCCCGTTGCCGGCGTAGGGGCTGGCGCTGGCCGCTGCGGGGGCGGCGCCAAATCCGGCGGCGGCGTTCTCGGCCTTGCTCTTGTTGATGTCACAGCCGCTGAGCTCGCTCACCTGGGTACAGCCTGAGCGCTCCAGCTTCTGCTCATAGCTCATGTTCAATCCGCCGTCGGCGGCCGGGGCGGCGGTGCCAAATCCTGCCTTGGCGTTTTCCGCCTTGCTCTTGTGAATATCGCAGCCCTGGGCTTCGGTCACCTGGGTGCAGCCGGAGCGTTCCAGCTGTTCGGCGTATTTGTGGTTGTTGACATCCTCCCCCACCTTAGCGCTTCGCGTCACAGGAGGGGGATTCCCATTACTGGGTGATAGCTGCTCGCGCAGTACCGGGTTCCTGCTTCATCGGGCGGCCTGATTGCACCACGCCTCCACAGGCTAAAACGGCGTGT
>NZ_JALIHH010000065.1:0-493 GCF_022869435.1 Aeromonas sp. LsrichE-8G | reverse complement strand
ATGATGCCGCTGATGGGCTGCTTGTCATCGGACTCTTTCATGGCTTGCAGCAGCTTGTGCTTGAGCATCCAGGCGGTGTCATATTTGACGTCCAACTGGCGCTTTAGCTCCATCGCTGACAAGCCAGTTTTGGTCTGTGACAGCAGGTGCATCGCCAGAAACCACTTGGTCAGTGGGAGTTTGGTGTTTGCAAAAATCGTGTTTCCAGTCAATGACATCTGGTGACGGCAGTTATTGCATTGCAGCACGCGTGGCCGACTTTTCAGGCGACAGCAGGTCTTGTTGGCGCACTCAGGACAGATGAAACCGTTCGGAAAACGCCAAGCGAGCAGCGCGTTTTCGCACTGCGCTTCAGTGCCATAGTCCTTGAAAAAATCAAACAGGCTGTAGCCTTTCTGGAATTGGACTTTGCTTTTGGCCATGATCTCGCACCTCAGTAACTGTACGTAAGATCAGTATAGCTCGTGGTGACTGCTAATCATGGGTAATCAGG